>JAJDHD010000047.1 GCA_030266015.1 Christensenellaceae bacterium OttesenSCG-928-K19
GCGCCCCGCGGTTTCGGGGTTGGCGCGCATGGTCTGGCCGGTAGCTTCGCGATACTTTTTAATGGGGTCTGCAAAGCTGTCCTCATACACAAAATCGTTGCCCGTGTTGTAAGGCGGGTCGATATAAATCATCTTTACTTTGCGGAGGTAGCCCTGCTGCAACAGCTTGAGCGCTTCGAGATTGTCGCCCTCGATATAGAGGTTCTTGGTCGTATCCCAATCCACACTCTCGTCAGGGCAAGGACGGAGGGTTGCAGTGGAGCGCTTCTGCGCCAGGCGCAATGCGTCCAGCTTGCCCTTCCATGTGAATTGGTATTTCTCGCTGTCGTTATCGAATTCATCACCCAATAGCGCCATCAGCGTATCGTAATCTAACCGCCCCTCGTTCACCGCTTCGGGGAACAGGCCCTTCAGCGTTTCGATGCGCGCATTGATATTATCAAAGGATTGTCCATCCAGTGTTTTCATGTGCTATTTACCTCCGCTTACTTTCACGCATTATTATATCATATTCTTTAATTGAATACGGCGTTGCCGCAAGGTGGAATATGATGAAATTCGCTTCGCTCATTATAGCCTAATGCAACAATCTATCTGTATAGGAATAATCAGACCACCGTGTATTGCAGCATAAACAGTTCGCTGTCCATAAAGCGGATCTCCGCTTGCTCACGCACCTGCTCGATGCGCCGCTCCACCTGCTGCTCGATATCTGCCGTGGCAAGGAACTGTTCCTGCTCCAGCCTTTGCGCCTGCCCTCTGGCGTCGGCCATTTCCTTGTTCATCGCAAACCGGTCCTGGAAGGAGGAGGTCTGCTCCACCTTTTTCTTCAGGGATGCGATATGGGCCTGCAGGTTGTCGGCCTTCAGCTTGAGGGACATGGCTTCATCTTCCGCAAACCGTTTGAGCTTGCCGATTTCCGCTTGAAGCTGCTCGTTCGTGTCGATGAGGATTTCCTTCTGCTTTTCATCCTTGGCTTGCTGGAACAGGGTCTGCAGTCGTTCCCGGTCATTTTCATGCACATGATCGTAGATGATTTCTTCGCCCGTTTCATCATCTACATAGCGCTCGCCAGCGGTGCAGCTTTTCATAGGCTGTTCCATGAGCGACCTGCATTGCTCTTGGGTGATCGCATGGCCCTGTTTGTCAAACCCACATAGCACGGGAAAGCTCTGATATATTCGGCTGGACAATGCCGTGACTGTCCACATGCCGATGCATCCCGAATCGCCGGGCGCGAATCCGTTTCCGGCCTCAATGGTCATGCGTCCGCCATAGAGCGGGGTGTACATGGCATCATCCAGCACACGCTGGGCCAGCGGATGATCGAGGCGGTATCGCTGCGATTTCATGGCACTCCTGTCCATCTTGAATATGATACCGGACAGGCGAAGCCCTTTATATGGAGAGTTTTGGATGATAATGCTGCGATCTTCATCTTTCAGCATGGCCTTGTTACGCAGCATATGTTTGCTGATGCTCCACAGCCATTCATCCATTTCGGGCATAAGGGTTTTGACAGTGTCCTCATGCAGCTTGAAGCGGTTTATGACCTGCTCGTCGAACCGAGAGAGGAGCTCTGCCGCAGCGCGATGGGTTTCCTCGTATATCTCGTCCGCATGCGATTCCTCGAATGCGGCCATGTCCTCTTTAATTTCTTTCTTTTTACGAAGTACGTCCGTATCCAGCTTTTCCTTGCTGTCAATCAGTTCGCCCAGCAGCGTATCGCTGGTGCCGAAGGTATCATCGAATATCCTGAGCTTTTTGTTGATCAACGTCCAGTTGCGCCTATCCGAGCGGTTAGTGGGATCAACCAGGTTTACCACCAGCACATCGTGCTTCTGCCCGTAGCGCTGGAGCCGGGCAATGCGCTGTTCCATCTTCATAGCGTTCCAGGGCAGGTCGTAATTGATGATGAGCGACGCATGGGAAAAGTCCGGCCGCTCCGAACCTTTCTGCGTGCAGAGCATGACCACGGCGTCATCCTTGAAAGCGGCTTCCGCTTTGGCCGTGCCATATTGGGCGGTCTTGATGCCCTTTTCTTCGAGGTAGTCTTTTAAACAGGAAAGCGTCACCTTGTTTTCAACGAATACGACGGCTTTTCTGGCTGCACCGCTCTTTCGCACGATGGCAAGGCTTTCCTTCAGTGACTTTAGGAAGACCTCAAACTTGGTGCAGACGGGAATGGATGCCGCCAGTTCCATGACGCTTTTCAGTTCCCGCATCTCGTCATGGGCGTCGGGCAGTTTGCTCAAACGGGTATAGACCTTCTCCAGCGTGGCCAGCAGGGCCTGCGGAGAGGAGGACAGCAATTTATATAATGTAAGCCGGATATAGTGGGATTGGATTTTCGGAAAAGATTGCAGGTTTTCCCTATGCAGAAACAGCGAAAGGTTTTTCGAGAGCGTAATCTCTTTGCCTCTGGGTTCGAAGGCTATCGTATAGGCAATGCGCTTGGTTTGGCGCATGGTCAGCGCATTCTGCCGTAGCGTGCGGTAGCATATCTGCTGGGCACGGCTGGCCAGTTCATCCTTCAGATTGTTATTCTCGATGTACTGTTTTTTGAATACCTCGACATCGCTGCCGAATACGGTATCGTCGGCAAATCGAATGAGGTAAAACAGATCGAGCAGCCGCTGCATGGGCGTTGCCGTTAGCATCAACTTGTACCTGCCCTTTAGGGCGCGGTAGATGGCGTCGGACGTTTTGTGCTCGCTGGTCAGTGCGGAAGCATTGGCCAAGCGGTGCGCTTCATCGATGACGGCGATATCCCAAGCGATTTCTGTAAACCGCTGCTCCTGCTGCACCACATCGGTGTAGGATGCAAGCACGATGCCTTCCTGCTCAGGGTATTCATTTATTGTGATCGTCGGTAGCAAGAACCGTTCTTCCAGGTTTTCTTTCCAGTGGTCGACATAGTCGGGAGGCACCAGCACCAGCAAGCGCCGTTTTCCTTCATAATATAGCTGCGACAGGACGATGCCGGCTTCGATGGTTTTGCCGAGTCCTTCCTCGTCTGCAAGAATTGCGCCGCCGCCATAGGCATTGTGCTGGGCAAAGATGCTGGCGTCAAGCTGGTGCGGATGCAATTCGATGGCGGAATTCAGAAGGGCGGGCATGTACCGTTTGATGCCGTATGCTTCGGGATGGGTGAGCAGATAGGCATAGTACCGTGCATGGTAATTGGACTTGATTTCGAACGCCATTTGCTCACCTCCCTGTTAAAGCTACATATTGCTATTATACAGGAAATGACACGCTAAGGGGATGCTTTGTTTCTGAAATAAAGCAACGCCGAGAGCAGGTGTTTTCAGCACTTTTGGGCATCCTCGGTATCGGGTTTTTAAGATTTTCGTTTGAAGGTAACAGAAAAGCCCGCTACTGCGGGCTTTTCTGTTGTGTCATCCTTTTTGACAACACTTGATGGCGCACCTAAGAGGATTCGAACCTCTGGCCTATCGCTTAGGAGAAGACCTAGGCGATTTTTACGGTGTATCACTTGGTATCATATAATGCCATCAAAGCCGCAATAATATGCGGTTTTTTGATGATTCATTTTACACTTGGTATTCTCTGATATCAGCTGATTTTGCCCTGTTTTTGGATGTCCGCTTAGCTGGCGCTTAGCAAGAGTCGTTTTTGGATGACTCTGTTTCTCTACAAAAATCCGATCATTTTTACACCCCAAAATACTTTTTAGTAAATAATTAAATCATCCATATGGGCACAATCAAGTTATTGCGATCAAAAGCACCAAACTGTTCTGCCATACAAAGTATGGCACCAGGCCCGCGTTGCAATGGAGATTTATCAATGACATTAAATACACGGGTGACATGTTTACTGGGAGATACTGCTTTTTTGATTTCAACAGGATAAAGCTGGGCATCGCCCTCCAATAGCAAATCAATTTCTTTTGCATCTCTGTCACGATAGTAATGCAATGGTTGTCGTTTTCCTGCGTTCTGATAAGTCTTCAAAATTTCAGATATCGCGTAATTTTCAAGAAGAGCGCCACTCATTGCGCCATTCATAGCAACTTCAGGATCGCTCCATTTTGTCAGATAGCAAACAAGCCCTAAGTCGTAGAAATACAGTTTAGGCGCTTTAATCGTTCTTTTGAGTACATTATTTGAATAGGGATACAACAAGAATATTATTCCAAGCGTTTCCAATATATTAATCCAGTTTTTTGCAGTAACTTGGTTGATTTCCGCATCATCCGCAATGGCTTTGAAATTAAGGATTTGCCCTGTTCGCGCAGCGGTAGAAGTAATAAATGCCATAAACTTAAGCGCGTCTATAGTATCAGAAAGCTCTCGAACATCCCGCTCTAAATATGTGGAAAGATATGATGAATAGTAAAGGCTGCGATCCTGGTATTTACCACTGACGATGCCGGGCATGCTGCCGTTCCATAATTTAGAATATAACTCCGGTGTTGTGTCAGCAGATACCGTCTTGCTCTCTGCCAACAAGGAATCAAAGTCTACTTTAAAAGGCTGATTGTCTCTGCCCGCTATTTCACGCTGTGACAGCGGCGACATATGCAACAGCGCTACGCGTCCGGCTAGCGATTCCTGTACTCCTCTCATCAGTCGGAAAATCTGTGAGCCTGTCATCCAAAAATCACCAGGATTGTGGTGCTCATCAATATGAATTTTTATATAAGTAAACAGCTCTGGCGCATACTGCACTTCGTCAATTAAGACAGGCGGTTGGTGCAACTGCAAAAACAATTTTGGGTCATTCTTGGCCATTGCCCGTGTATCAAGATCGTCGAGAGACACATACTTGCGTCCCCGGTTTTCGGTTTCTGCCAAAGTACGCAACATAGTAGTTTTACCAGCTTGCCTAGGGCCTGTAACGAGAATGGCTGGAAATGATTTGCTTGTTTGTAAAACTGTTTCTTCCAGGTGCCTTTTAATGTAACGCATAACATGCTCCTTCGGCTAAAATATTACTTGATTATATTATAGCCGAAAAATTGAAAAGCGCAAGATTTTTTCGGCTAATGTTTTTGTGAGTCGAATTTCTGCCGAACAATCAAACGGAAACAATATTTGAAATAATATATAACCGAGAAAAATCAAACTATAAATGAAATCAGATTCAACTATCAGCAGGCATTAAAAAGCTCAATGTTAAATATGCCCGTTTTATATAGTGCTGCCTGAAATATGAAGTTATCACTGAATGTTTCTTAGCTTATCAGCTCAATATGTATCATAGTGATGATCTTCGTCATTTAGTGCATGCTGTTTCATATGCGTCACATATTCGTCTTCCATGAGCGCCGCGCAACAGGAACAGTACGCATATCCGCCTTGTTTTGGTGACTCAATAGCTTGCGGCGGAGTCGTGGCGGGCGTCGGTGCTTGTGTCGGCTCTGGTGTTGGCGCAGGTATCGGGGTGAGATCAGAATCGGCGGATACAGATGTTGGCTCGCTCGGAGTGCTGGTTGCAGGCGTAGTGGTTTCTGAAACAGGTGTCTTGTTAGGGTTGCTGCTGTCCATATGTTGACCAATGCTTGCATTACTGGAACTGGACTCGTCCGGCGCGACATTGGGTGTAATCGTTGATGCAGGCTTTCCAGTTGCGCGAGGCGAGGGGCTGTGTGTTTCCACACTTTCAGCATCTGTAGCGCCTTCGCTCGATCTCATAGGAATCGTATCCGTTTCTGAGATTGTTGGATACTCCGCATCCAGAGCTTTCGATTTTTCTGCGGCAGTTATATACAGCGCAGATGTCGACATTTCTTCTTCGCCTGAACAACCTGTAATCAGCATAACACACAGAATTAGCATTGCACATATTTTTTTCATAACACACCTTCGTTCTATTTTTGCTTTCAGTGTATATCACATAACTCATCGGATGCAAAAAATGCACTGCCAATATAACTTGATCAATGCAAGGTCAATGTGCCGTCAATCCAATAGGTTGGCGGTTTTTTTATTGCCATAAATCGAAAGGAGGCGAGAATCCAAACGAAACAGAACTTGTGAAAACAAACCATTAAACGAAAAACAGGAGGAACCAAAACATGAGTGAACCAAAATTTAAGCTGATGCCAGCAGATTTGCTGTTGGGAGACAGACCATCCGATGCTAGCGGGCATCAAATTTTATCACTGGGCGAGTTACATCCGTTTCAAAATCACCCGTTCAAAATGTATAGTGAGGACAAAATGCATGAGTTGGCGGAAAGCGTGCAGCAACACGGAATTCTTATGCCAATTCTGGTACGCCCGCGCAATGAAGGCGGGTATGAAATCATTTCTGGACACAATCGTGCGGAGGCCGCATCACGTGTGGGAATGGATGGTATTCCAGCAAATATACGCGAGTTGGACGATGACCAGGCTATTCTTATGATGGTGGATTCTAATCTTAGGCAGCGAGAAACGCTATTACCTAGTGAAAAGGCATGGGCATACCGTATGAAATTGGATGCGTTGACCCGCCAAGGCAATCGAACAGATTTAACTTCCCGACAACTTGTCGGGAAGTCGGATACGGCGGATATAATTGGTGATGATGTCGGAGTGAGCGGGCGGCAAATTCAGCGATATATCCGGTTAACACATCTGATTGAGCCATTACAAGTTATGATAGATCTTGATGAAATCAAACTATCACCGGCAGTGGAGTTATCGTATCTGAAAGAAAATGAACAGATTACGGTGGTGAGTATTTTGGAGAGCGAGGAAGTCAAGCTGTCGCTTGCACATGCGAAGCAGTTGAAAGAGTTATCCCGAAAAGACAGGCTGGATGATGAAACAATCGAAACATTGCTGATGGAGGAAAAGCCCGCTCAGAAAAAATTGATAATCAAAGGTAATATCCTGGCAAAGTATTTTCCTGATGATATTACGCCCAAGGAAATGGAAAACACTGTTATAAAACTTCTGGAAAACTGGCAAAAAAGAATAAAGCGTGAGCAGGCGCGTGCAAAAAAGCAATCTGTGGATGTGGCAACGCCAGAACGATAAATGTCCATTTTTTGCATAGATACCTTTTGTGGAATACACTGTAAATATGCAATTTATAAAACAAAGGAGGCATGAGCATGCAACAATTCCTGTATATGGAAAAAGACAAGATCCTGTATCCTGTCGTAGAAGCGATTCCGGATCGTTATCCCTTGAGCAAATATGGCAGGATGCGAAAACAATTCCTTAAAGATCACAGATCAGGGATGTACACTACTTTGCTTACAGAGGGCATCTTGAACGAACACTGCCACATGATTGAGGTGGCGGCAATGGAGCGAAAGGATTGTATAGTCGCCCAGATGCGCAGACAAAACCCGCCGCCAAAGACAGATGGTTTTATGGGGACAGTTAGGCACAATAACTTCATAAGCGACACCGCCGAACAGATCGTATTGGATGAAATTGTGCTAAAGCTACCATGAAATGAAGAAGAAACGAAAGCCGGAGAGAGTTTGTTTTTTCGGCTTTTTCTTTTTCAGCAGACCGGGTTCTTCGAAGCGTGTCTAATTCAGTAGCAAGCATCGCAATGTGGTACCACATTGCAACTTGGCAGGGAGTTCCCTGCGACCCCAAGCGCCGTTCCGGCGCTATTTTAATTCACCCAGAGGAGAAAAAAGTATGTTGAAACGAAATAACCAGGTCAAGACCAGATTGAATGACGAAGAATATTTCCGCTTGCATCGGTTGGCACAGATGTCAGGCTGCACTGTTTCTGCTTTCATCCGCAGGTGCTGCCTTGATGAAAAACGACACATCATTATTGACCGGGAAATATCTTGTCAGATTTACAATGAGATGAACGCCATTGGACGGAATATAAACCAGCTTGCCCGTGTTGCCAATATCACCAAAAAATTTCTAATGAAGAAATATTACAGATTTTGGACTGGCAACAGGAGCTGTGCCGGGTTGTGGATAGGGGTATTGGAGGAGTAGTAACAAGGTAATACTTGTTGAAGAAAATTAATTATTCATATCCGACACAAAGTACCCAGTATGGAGTAGAACCGGAAGACAACTCAGTCCTCTGGTACTGTTGTTCACGCAGTTGTTTTTCCGCTGTCAAGTGAAATATCGCTGTCGGTGATTTGCCCGACTGAACAAGTATGTCCTCGAAAGAATAGCTGCAGCCATTATTCCAGCCGAACCTGCTGCCGGGTTGTCCTACAGGTGAAGTGGTAAAGTGTAGCTAAAGCCTGAAAAGTGCGATGGAAATAATGAATGTAAGAATAAGGAATAAGTTTTCTGAAAAGTATTCAGATGAGGCAATATGCCGATGGAGCAAAAGCAAATATTGACGTCTTGAAATATAGTTGCTATAATAATAGTTAATATAGAAACTATATGGCGAGGTGATACAGTGCATATTATACTTATCAATGGAAGCCCAAGAAAAAATGGAGCAACTGCCAAACTGAATAAGGCTCTTTCTAAACAGCTTTTAGAGCTGAATCCTGATATACCATTGGAAACCATTGAATTGGGCGAGGTTAGGCCAAGGTACTGCGATGGGTGCCTGTATTGCTACCGAAAAGGCGAGTGTCATATCAAAGACGATGGCATGGAGGAGATCAGCCGGCGAATTGCCGAATGTGACGGCCTGGTGTTGGCTTCTCCGACTTACGGCAGCAGCGTAAGCGGTCTGTTTAAAACGTTAATTGATCGGGGGCATCTTCTGGTAGAACAAGCGCTTCACAAAAAGCCCTGCATTGTAATGACGACCTACGCGAATGCACAGGGGCGGCAAACGCTTTCCTTTATGAATAAACTTGTTATGACTTCAGGGGGCTACAGCACCAGTAAAATCGCGATCAAGGTACCATTCAACGGCAATCCCATATCACCACAGGTAGCACAAAAATTAAGCAGTGCAGCAAAACGTTTGTACCGCTCCATTCACAATGATGGAAAAAGTCAATCGCTCTTTTCTCGCCTGTTTGGCTTTGTTGCTTTTCATATCGTTCTAAAACCAATGGCAATGAAATCCCCCAAAGAGTATCGCGGTGTTTTGGAACGGTGGGTGGAGCGCGGCCTGATGAAAAAGGAGGTTCTCTCGTGACTGATTTTGAGAAATATTTGCCGCTTGGCAAGCAACTCATTTTGACAGGGCTTGCCGTAAAAGAAGGGGTAAAAAAGGCATTTTTCACACACGGATATGAAATCACTAACGAACAATTTGCTTTGCTTTTGCCTTTGTGGAATATGGATGGACAGTCCCAAATTGAATTGTGTGAAAAGACATGCAAGAGCAAGCCCAATGTAACCCGCATACTGGATACGATGGAAAAACGCGATCTTGTGATTCGCCGTGCCGATGATAATGATCGGAGAAAATGTCTTGTTTTTCTGACCGATTATGGCAAGCAGCTGAAGAAGCCGCTTATAGAGATCGCTTTGGAATATGGCACTTGTGTTATGCAGGGATTCCATGACGATGAAATAGAGCGTTTCATTGATTTTCTTTCTCGGGTCAGAGAGAATATTCCAGAATAAAGGCATACACCCTGTGTGGGTAAAAGAGTTAGAAAACGGCGATAATGAGGATATATCGACGTTTTTAGAGGCGCGTTGTAGTTGCTCATATTATTCGGTTTTTACTGGCATCGTGTTTTTCTCGAATAAGGTAATCCCGCCGTTAAATTAAAGAAATCATAACTTTGTTCCGCCCAGATCCTTTTGCCAGGTACATCTGTTCATCGGCTTGGCCTATACTTTGCTCAATGTTGTCCTGACGTGATGCAACCGTGCCGCCTATGCTTACCGTGGCAGCCAATAATTCTGGTGGTTTTCCTTCTTGTATGGAAATGGGAAGCGGAGTGCTTGCAACTACCTTGCGAATATTTTCCGACACGTCATACAATATATCGATGCTGCTTGACTTAAGGATAATAAGGAACTCTTCACCACCCCAGCGATACAGCTGCGCTCCTGGAGGTATCACTTTCTTTACAATCGCAACAATATGTCGTAATAGCTTGTCACCAATCTCATGCCCATAGGTATCATTCACTTTTTTGAAAAAATCAAGATCTAACATTGCAAATGACAGACCATGAGCCGGTTCTTCCATACCTCCGAAGTGTGAGGTAAGCGCCCTGCGGTTATACGCTCCGGTAAGAGGATCGGTCAAAGATGAGTCGCGATATTTTTCCGTCATGATAATCAATTGTTTTTGAGTACGCCGCCTGATATATTCAGAAGTGTAGTTGCACAAAGCCAGAATCATGATGGAGAGCAAAAATATGATTCTCATATGAGGACCGTAGTCCTCCGGCATATGGCTATGCTGAGGATTCTTTAGTAGCCAAATAAGCAGAGCGAGTAATGCCCCGTTATATATGAAACTGTGCCAAAAGGGAAGTATCATAGTGCTCATAATCGGCAATAGTGTTATCCATATATGGCTGGGGCCTTCAAGGCCATTTGAAATAGTGAAATAGACAGCCATCACGAGACTTAAAGCGCCAAGTAACCAAGCGGAAATCATACAATATTCTTTACGATGAAATTGCCATAAAAATAGAAAAAGGGACGCGCTTCCGAATAGCATCGAGGAAGCTGCTGTGAGAAACCCAACAGTAATGAACGTATGCACAGCCATTGCAAGGAATACGATGGCTATTGCCAAAGAAAACAGGATAAGGCTCAATCGAAGTCGCGCTTTATCATTGATGCAAATATCATCCCAGCTATCTAAATGTTTCCTTACATATCCAATAACGCGTCGCATATCGCTCTCTTTCCAAAACATTATTTAAGATGTAATACTTTTTGCAAATCAGATGTAATATCACGACAGACTTTATTATTCTTCACCATATCGTCAAGTATTGTGCAAGCTTCATCATGACATAGGCTTTTGCGGTATGGGCGTTCTTCTGTTAACGCTTGATAGATATCAAGACATCCGATCATCCGGCTTTCAAAACAAAGTTCCTTTGCAGTAAATCCAAAAGGATAGCCTGTTCCGTCTAATTTTTCATGATGATTAGATGCCCATTCTGCAATATCTTCGAATCCTTGTACGGATTCAATTATCTTCCTTGTGTAAAACGCATGGGTCTTTATCTGGCTAAACTCTGGTTCCGTGAGCTTTCCCGTTTTATCGATTATGTAATTGGGAATAGCCAATTTCCCAATATCATGCAGATCTGCCGCAATGATCATTTTTATTTTTTTGCTCTTGCTGAATCCATAATAATCACACATTACAGCGGTTTTTTCTGCCAGTCCTTTTGAATGATCTGCTGTAAATGGAGATTTCGAGTCAATGATGCCGCTCATAATTTCAGAAATCGGCAGAAGTTGTTCCAGATCTATTTCGATGGAGCGCGTTGGTATATGTCTTTTTATCTCAGAGTCAATAAAGCGGAGATCGAGAGAGAGCCAAAAGCTTACAGTTTCAGCTATGCTATTAAACGCTTGGACTAATACTGGTGAATATTTGCGTCCTGATTCTCCAGCAATGCTGGATATGATATCGTCCTTGCTCTCACCAGATGAGTAGGCAATTTCTAATGGTTCCGATAATGCTATGATTTGCGAAAAAAGCGGTATATCATCCCCCGATATACCAAAAGGGCCACTCCCGTCATACATCTCATGGTGATATTTTATAACGCTTTCGCGTGCCTGTAAAAATGGGTACGCTGCCAGATTTCGTTCACCTCGCAGACAATGAGACATGGTACAATCCAGATGATTGTGGCCATCTTCCGACAGAACATTATAGCATTCATGTGTAATTCCGTTATCATGCAGCATAGCGTATGTGCTAAGATCAAATATGTCGTCTTCACACAATCCCATAGATTTTCCAATTTGGGCAGCGATAAGTCCGGTTCTTTTATTGTGACTGCTAGTATCATCACGAAGTTCCATTTCCAGAAAATCAAGGGCAAAAGCAAACGCAGTTGTAAATTCATTTCGATTTAATTTCATAAAACATTTTAAGCACGTTCTTCTTGGCTTTCATCAACCATTTTGATGTCCAGTAATCTGTACTTCCTCCACTACATTTATGTTGATTTCATAGATTTACTTTTCTAATCGCAGTAGTATTCCTTTAATACTTTTATTAGTTCTTCAACACGATGATCTGCAATGGAGTAAGTTATATTCTGTCCAGATTTATGTGAGTCAAGAACACCATGAGCTTTAAGCATTGAAAGGTGCTGGGAAAGCGCCGACATAGTGATGTTTGGTACATATTCAGCAATTTCACCAACATTCATAGATCGTTCCATCAACGCGCAGAAAATTAGCAGTCGATTTTCATTTGCTAACAGCTTGAGCAATTCCGCAATTTGTTTTGCTTTTCCCTCCATCTTGGTCACCTTCCCGTATTGGGTTTGTCGGATAATTTACGTCATCATTTTTATCAATCAGAACAACTAGATTTAGTAATCAGGTAGTTAATAATATACTTAAATCTAAGCAGGCTGTCAAGGGAAAATAGTAGCGTTACATCCATATAATAAAGGCTTATAAAAATAAGATTGCTTAATTGCGCTCTGTTGGATTGCTGAATTTCTGTAATGCGAAAAGGGAGATTCAAACTATTCATCAAACCGAATTACGTATGCCAATTATAAAAAGTACTAGTGGAACGAAGAGGCTATCTTTTTCAAATCGTTCATTTGGTTTGCTCTTGACAAATCTCTTGCAGTTCAGTATTTTAGTAATATCTTAAATTATGAAGGAGGTTCGAAATTTTGACAACGAAGAAAGCAGCCAATGTCGGAAAGGATTGTGTCGCTTGTGGCAACTGTGTTAAATACTGTCCACTTGATGCAATTATGATATACAGGGGGCTTTATGCAAAAGTAGACAAAGATATTTGTAAGTCTTGCCAGAAGTGTGTGAAGGCTTGCCCCGCCGACGTGATTGAAATGAGAACGGAGGCAATAGTAGTATGAAAAAACGCTGGTATGATTACCTTTGGATATTCTCTGCTGCGTATCTGGCGTTGGGATTCTTCAATATCCTGTTTGCCTGGATCGGGCTTATTTGTTTTATAGTACCACTGTTGATTTCAATAATCGGTGGCAGCAAAGCGTATTGTAATAAATATTGTGGCAGGGGTCAGCTTTTTGAGTTGCTGGGCGGCAGGCTAGGTCTTTCGCGGAAAAAAGCACCACCAAAATTTTTGCGCTCAAAGTGGTTCCGATATGCGTTCCTGACATTTTTCATGGCAATGTTTATTTTAATGGTCTATAATACCTACCTCGTGTTTGCCGGAGCAACGCTCCGTGAAGCCGTGACATTATTATGGATGTTTAAACTTCCCTGGCAATGGGTGAACACATCGTTTGTCGCGCCGGGGATCGCACAATTTGCGTTTGGATTTTATGGCGTAATGCTAACCTCGTCAGTGCTGGGAATGATTACTATGATACTTTTCAAACCCCGTTCATGGTGCGTTTATTGTCCAATGGGGACGATGACGCAAGCGATATGCAAAATAAAATATATAGGAGTCGGGCAAGATGGAAAAAAGAACGAAACAGATTGCGGAGTTGCTTAAGGTATTGGCAAACGAGAACAGATTATGATATTTTGTGCACTGGTTGAAAAGCCGATGACAGTGATACAGAATGCAATGCGTGTAACGAATACCTCCATCCGGGTTTCCTCAACATTTGGCAAAGCTAAAAGCGCATGATGTTTTGGATTCTCATAAGTCGAGGCAAAACATGGCATATTTGATTGAGGATCATTGAGACGAAGAATTAATCCGCGTTTTGAGAAAAAATATTGCTATTCGGAGGAAATGGTATGAATCGAAAAATCTTAATAATGTTAATGGCTGTATCCCTTTGCTTTATTTATGGCTGCGGAACCAACAACAGCTTAGAGACATCAATTGATACTCCAGCGCCTGAGACAATCACGTATCAGAAAATATCAGCGGAGCAGGCTAAGAATATGATGAATGAAAACGAAGAATATATCTTACTTGATGTCAGGACGGATGAAGAATTCAGCGAAAAGAGAATTGCTGATGCAATTCTTATTCCTGATTATGAAGTAGCCGACCGCGCTGAAACAGAGCTTGCGAATAAGGACGCTCTGATTCTGGTTTATTGTCGTAGTGGACGCAGGAGCGAAATTGCTGCAAAAGAGTTACTTGAGCTCGGATACACTAATGTATTTGATTTTGGCGGTATTATTGATTGGCCATATGACACAATTTCAGGATAGGATACTTAATTCGTGAAATATGACTGCTATGTGACAAGGTCACAGAGATTGCCACTTACTATTTTGTATGATGAGCATATAATTTATACAAGGAGGCAAGTTTTATGGCAGCAATGGAAATAACCAAAGACAATTATGAAAAGGAGGTGCTGCAATCGGACAAGCCGGTATTGCTGGATTTCTGGGCATCATGGTGTGGCCCCTGTCAGATGGTTGGCCCAATCATTGATGCTATCGCAGAGGAAACTGCAGATGCTAAAATTGGTAAAGTCAACGTGGATGAACAGCAAGAACTGGCACAAAGATTTAGCGTGATGAGCATTCCTACTTTGGTCGTTGTCAAGGATGGAAACGTAGTGCAAAGCACGGTAGGCGCCAAACCCAAAGATGAGATTTTAGCTATGCTTGAAACATAAAAAAGAACGAGGTGCATAGTTCACTTGTTTTTCGTCTGAGCTAGCTTCTGCAACATAGATCTATCAGTTATTTTCAGACCACCACGGTGAAGCTCAACAGTGCCCTCGCTTTCAAAGTGTTTAAGCATTCGAGAAACGACTTCCCGTGCGCTGCCAATATACTTGGCAATTTGCTCATGTGTTAGTGTGAGATTGTCTTCGCCGGTCTTTGAAGTCTCATCCAGCAAAAACACTGCCAGACGGGCATCAAAGCTCATAAACAGGATTTGTTCCATCGCCCACATGACGTCTGAAAAGCGGTCGGCAGCCAAGTGTAGCGCAAAATTCTCGACATAAACATTTTTACTTTGAAGTTGGGCAAAAACAGCAGAGCTAATGAGCAGCACTTCTGTGTCTTTCTGAGCATCAATAAAGACATCAAACGTGATGTTGCTAAGTAAACAGGATGCGGACAGTATGCAAATCTCACCTTCTCTCAACCGAAAAAGGGTAACTTCTTTCCCGTTTTCAGACAGGATATAGGTGCGTAGTTCGCCGCGTCGAACAAGCAACACGCCAATGCACTCATTTGACGGGCTGTGAATGTTATCGCCCTGTTTGTATAAAATTGACTTTGTGCCGGAGAGGAGCAACTCGGCCTCAGCGCTGGAAAGTTTGTT
>JAJDHD010000048.1 GCA_030266015.1 Christensenellaceae bacterium OttesenSCG-928-K19
TCGAAGGGAGATACATCAAGAGGTATCATCGGCAACTGGTCTGACACGGCCAGTAGTTGATGCCCTGATTGATAAGGTTATGATATTTCCTGATAATCGGGTTGAAATATCGTATATTTCTCATGATTTCTTGCAATCAATATATATTTAGAGCGCAAGGGTGCAAACAGGTTGCACCCTTGAAATGACGGCAAAATCCTTTAGCAGCCATGCTTTCCACCAAGGATGCAAGGGCGCAAACGGGTAGCATTGTTGAAAAAATCTCAGATAAAACCAAGGCGGCCAAAAATATGCATTATGACAGCCTTGGTTTTATGCAATAAATCTGATGCTTATGCCATTTTTGCTTTCAATTTGCTCAAGGTTGCAAGAGTGCCAAGGTGTTTTTATACTAATCATTTATCATTGAAAACTGCGAGTTTTTGTAGTAACATATTATTTAGAAAAACACGCAGAAAGCGATGTGTCTGTATGAATCTGGTTAAAACTGTATATGATAATACAATGATATATCTTGATACAGTTTCAAAAACTGATCGGAAGAAAATTGGCCAGTTTTTTACACCTGCGTCCATAGCTGAATATATGGGTAGCCTTTCTCGCAATAATCAAACATCAATAGACATTTTAGATCCCGGAGCTGGAAGCGGGATTTTATCTGCTGCAATTGTCGAATCGCTAATTAAGAAAGATGTTCAGCATATTTCTCTTGATGCATATGAAAATAATACAGACATTCTGCCATTATTGAAAAGAAATCTTTGTTTCATTCAGGATGAAGCCAAAGAACAAGGTATTGTATTTGAGTATCGCATTATTGAAGAAAACTTCATTGAAGCTAATCGATTCGCATGGACAGGATTGATTCCAAGTGAAAAATATGATGTCGTCATAGCAAATCCTCCATATAAGAAAATAGGGAAAAACACGCCAGAGGCAGCCATTATGCGTGATATCGTATATGGACAACCCAATCTTTATTTTTTGTTCATGGCAATGGGCGCACAATTGTTGAAAAATGGTGGCGAATGTATCTATATTGTTCCTCGAAGTTTTTCAAGCGGACTATACTTCACGGCTTTTCGCAATAGGTTCTTAAGCATGGTGGGAATTACTGATCTTCATCTTTTCACATCCCGCGAGACAATTGGTGGAGCGAAAGACAGCGTCTTACAAGAAACAATAATAATGCGGGCGACAAAAGCAAGCGAGCGTCCACATATGATTGAAATATCTGAATCGTCCGGCGAAAATTGCAATCACTTTTCATCAAAGTATAGCGTTGAATATAACTTATGCGTAAAGAGTGACAAAAATGCTTTTATGTTTTTCCCTTCTTGCGAAGAAGATGCAAAAACACTTGATTTTGTAAATGCATGGCCTTCAACATTGATGGAACTCGGATATAAGATGAGAACAGGTATTGTAGTAGATTTTCGAGAGACTGAGTGGATGCGTACAAATGAAGAGGGTGATGTCATCCCATTATTGTGGGCATATAATTTCCACAATCACCGCATTAAGTTTCCAGTGGAATGCGAGGGAAAACCACAGTTTTTATTAAATTGTTCAGAAGCCCAAAGACTATATATGAAGAAAGATAATTATTTGCTTTTAAAGCGATTCACATCGAAAGAAGAAAAAAAACGATTACAGTGCGCTTTGCTCTTAGAGGAAGACTTTGTCGGTATCGACAGAATAAGCACCGAAAATCATTTGAATTTTATAACAAAAACAACCGGAAAAATGAGCAAAGAAGAGCTGTATGGGCTGTTTGTTATTCTTAACTCAGAGCGTGCGGACAAGTATTTCCGAATTCTAAACGGCTCAACTCAGGTAAATGCAAACGAGATAAATTCGATGCCATTTCCACCCTATCAAGACATCGTGCAAATGGGGCGGAAAATTATGGCATATACCGACTTAACAAAAGTTGATTGTGATGCGATTTTAGATGAACAGTTTTCACAATCAGAAATATATAAAGCAATATAGGAGGCCGTATTTTGGGCAAACTTGAAGAGGCAAAAGGTATTTTATCTGCAATTGGGATGCCGAAGCAACAAACCAATGACAGGAGTGCATATGTACTTCTGGCACTTTCTAATATAAAAGAATCTAATAACTGGAATAATGCCCAGAAACCAGAGTTGCGTATTGTCGATATGATGAACTTCATGGCAGAGAACTACGACAAAGTATACAAGCCCAATACCCGCGAAACAATACGAAAAGACACAATTCACCAGTTTGTAGATGGTGCGGTGGCGGAAAGAAACACCAATAGTCTTGATCGCCCAACAAATAGCCCTAATTACTGCTATTGTTTAACCGATGAAATGTTAGAATTGGTGAAGACTTACGGAACATCCAAATGGCAGGCTGCATTGAAACAATTTGTTGATACTCAAGGAACGCTGATTGAGAAATATAGCCAACAACGTGACATTCAGCGTGTGCCGGTCACTGTAAATGGGCAGGAATTTAGTTTTAGCCCAGGCGAACATAATTTTTTGCAAAAAGCAATCATAGAAGATTTTGCAGCAAGGTTTGCCAAAGGCTCAGAAGTCCTTTATGTCGGCGATACTGAAAACAAGGATTTGATTAAGAATCGGGAAATGCTCGAAACTATTGGTGTAACGATTACTGATCATGATAAGTTGCCGGATGTGGTTTTATATTCCAAAAGCAAGAACTGGCTATATTTTATTGAAGCTGTGACCAGTGTCGGCCCAATATCTGCTAAACGCATGCAAGAAATTGAAGATATGACCGCGGGATGTAAAGCAGGTAAAATTTTTGTTACAGCATTCCCAGACAAAAGCATATATAAAAGATTTATCGATCAACTGGCGTGGGAAACAGAAGTGTGGATTGCCAATAATCCTGACCATATGATTCATTTGAACGGAGATATGTTTATAGGCCCCAGAGTCTAAATGAGAAATTGATTGCAAGGCTAGCAAACGAGTGTTTTTGAACAAATCTCCTATCAAAGAGAACCAGCAAAATAGTTTTGGGTGGTTAAGATGTCATTAGTTGGAAAGAACAAAAAAATCTTTGGCTACAATAACCGCGATATGGGCATCATCAATTATGTGGTTGGCAATAATAAAATAATGCAAATGCTGGCCAACCCCGAGGCGGAACTTCTGGAAACTAGCGATATCCTGCCCTCTTGGAAAAACGCATTCTCTTTTTTTCGGCCTGAGGAAGATTCCTCTGGCCTACGGCCAGCACAATTAGGAGCGTTATTTTCTATAAAGGCTCATTGGATTGTATCAAATGAACCTGCAACTATAGTAATGCCCACAGGTACGGGAAAAACGGAAACTATGATTGCAACGGTCGTGTCAGAGATGATAGATCGCACACTAATCATTGTGCCAAGCAATTTGTTGAGGAAACAAACCGCCGAAAAATTTTTGACATTTGGCATCTTGCAAAATATTGGCGTAATCAGCCATAACGCTATACCACCAACAGTAACGGCATTGCTGAAAACACCGAAGGAAATTTCCGACCTCAAGGAGATTTTTGAAAAATCCAATGTTGTCGTCACAACCATGTCATTACTTCAACGCTTTTCTGATGAATATTTAACAGCAATTAGCGAGGGCTGTAATACACTAATTGTGGACGAAGCTCATCATATCGCTGCCAATACATGGTCAACAGTGAAATATAAGTTAAGAAAACTTCGATGCTTGCAGTTTACCGCAACTCCATTTAGGAATGATGGGAAGAAGGTTGACGGAAAAATCATCTATAATTTCCCATTAGCCATGGCACAGCAACAAGGATATTTTCAAGAAATCAATTTTTTACCGATTCTCGAATTTGATGAAGAAAAGGGCGATATTTCTATTGCCACAGCCGCAGTTGAACAGTTGGAGAACGACTTAAAGGCAGGATACAATCATATCATCTTAGTTCGGGCAAAAGATAAACGTTCTGCTGATCGGCTATATAATTTGATTTATCTCCCAAATTTTGCAGATTTCAATCCTGTATTGGTGCACAGCGATATTTCTGTTACGGATAGAAATATTGCGCTAAGGGCATTGCGAGAGGGAACCTCACGAATCGTTGTCTGTGTGGATATGTTCGGAGAAGGTATCGACATTCCTAGCCTTAAAATTGCAGCTGTACATGACAAGTATAAATCGCTACCTATAACATTACAGTTTATTGGTCGCTTCGCAAGATCAAGTGAAGGTCTTGGTGCAGCTACAGTCATTACGAATATTGCAAATGATGAATTAAACGAGTCTCTGCAAGAACTTTATGCACAGGATTCTGATTGGAATGTGCTGCTCCACGTTTTGGCAAATCGGGAAATTGATAAAGAATTATCTCTCCAAGAACTCGCCCAAGGATTTGATTCTGCCTCGTTGCATGGCATGACTATTCAGCAGCTTCGGCCTAAAGTAAGTATGATTGCTTATAGCACCAATGAAAAGAAATGGAATCCTCACGCTATATATGATGTTTTCGCTCCGGATAACTGTTTCTTTACTATCAACGAGGATAATGGCGTTATCGTAATTGTTGAAAAATTAGATTCCAATATCGACTGGACTTCCTTTAAGGGAATTAATGATACGAACTGGCAGTTGCATTTGATTTACTGGAATCCAGATATTCAGATGTTTTTTGTTAATAGCACAAACAAAGGCATTTCGGATACGATTGCGGCTGCATTATTTGCCCAATCCACAAAAATTAGTGGTGAAAAAGTATTCCGATGCTTGCATGGAATCAAGCGGCTAATGCTTGGTACTATAGGACTAAAATCTGCAATTGATGGGCCTATCCGATTTAGAATGTTTGCCGGCGTAGACATAGGAAATGGTATTGCTGAATCACAAAAAGAAACTTCATTTAAGTCTAATCTGTTTGGAGCAGGTTATAGCGGAACTGGAAAAGTGAGTATTGGATGTTCATATAAGGGTCGTATATGGTCAAGATGGGTAGAGAGCATTGATTACTGGATGAAATGGTGCAACGAAATTGCTTCTCGTCTAAAAAACGAGGCTATCAACACTTCAAAGATATTTGAAGGCGCTCTGGTGCCAGAGATTGTCAACGCGCGCCCCTCATCGGTTCCTTATGGAATCGAATGGCCGATTGATTTGGATTTGCTGAATGATAATAGCATTATAGTGTCACATGGCCCTAATGATTACACAATCTATGAACTGGATATAAAGCTTACAGATCACAATGAAACAGGCCCCCTACGGTTTTCCGTGGGCAACGGTGCTGTGTCGGAAAAATATGAACTTCATATATCAGAGGGTGGTTATGAATTCAAAACTATAAAGGCCAGTGGACTGATACTGAAAAGGCGCAAGCGCGAGTATAAACTGACAGAATTCTTCAATGAATTCCCTCCCCGCATTAAATTTGTTGATCAATCGATGTTGGAAGGAAATATTCTTGTTAAGATGACTTCCACATCTCCTGCGTTTAATTTGGATCGCATTTCAAAATGGGACTGGTCGACTATAAATATACGAAAGGAATCTCAGGGAGTACAACGCGACAGGCAAAGCATACAATATCATGTGATTCAGAATCTCATTGCTACAGATAAATATTGTGTAATATTCGATGATGACGATGCAGGTGAAATCGCAGATATAGTAAGTGTTATTGATGAAACAGATAAAATAACCATACAACTTTATCATTGCAAATATGCTCATGGGGATAATCCGGGTGCTCGTGTGGTTGACCTCTATGAAGTGTGCGGACAAGCTGAAAAATCGGTTAAGTGGTGTCAAGAGCCACTAGCTATCATTGATCGCCTTATAAAACGAGAATCTTCACGCGCCCAATCAGGAGGCACACGTTTTGAGGTCGGAAATCTGCGAAAACTCCGTGAAATCAAAAACAAGATGCGTGTTTTTCCTACCAAAATTGAGATTTCTATAATCCAACCAGGCATTGACAGTAGCGCGATCACAGATGACATGCTTCGCATTTTGAGTGGAACAGCATCCTATCTATTAGACACATACAGCATTGATCTGAAAGTCATATGCAGTTAATTGCGGTAATAACCAAAGCCATTGAGGAACGAATACTCAATGGCTCTTTCATATATTTATTTGTCGCGGGCTTGACATATGGGTGCCTAAAGATGTGAAAAGATGGCCTATGCGCCGTTATGATGCACACAGACCATCCATCATGCGCCATGATACAAATTTATCGCACGCGCGCCACACCGTTTAAAGGTTCATCAAAGGACTGGATTTTCTACCTTGACTTAATACCTCGTTGTCACGGATGCCGTTTAAATACGTTTGCGTAATGGATATGTTTTCATGTCCCAATAGGCGCGAGAGCGTGTAAATATCCAATCCGTTCCGTAACTGGTATTGTGCGTAAGTATGACGGAATGTGTGCGCGCTTATCCGCACATCGATAGCAATGTCACATTCGCGCCCCGCATCCTTGATCACCCTGTCTACCATGCTATTCGTTAGTTGTTTACCTGTTCTGCTTAAGAATAAAGTAGTGGGAACATATTTATATAGAAAATACGATTCGCGCACATGCGTGTATTTCATCAACCATTTGCCAAGCGCGGGAGATTTTGGCACTACCCGTTCTTTGCGTCCTTTCCCCCGGATGATGATATGATCGGTTTTAATCTGTTCTTCTGTTAAGCCTATCAACTCACCGATGCGGATACCTGTATCCAAAAGCATAAGCATAATTGTCTTGTTTCGTATGCTTAAATAATCATTGCCTCGGTAGAAGTTCGCAAGCCGCTTCATTTCATCGTCGGAAAACGTGCGGATAATGACCTTGCCGCCGCGCACGTTTTTGATTTTCTCTGTAATGAGTTCTTGCGTATATCCTTCTTCATATGCATAGCGGAACATCACTCGAAACGCTTTTAACAAATCATTGAGATAATTGGCTTTCCTACCCGCTTTTTGCATCTTTACAAGGAATGCTTTTATGTGCATAGACTGAACTTCACCCACCATAGTTATTCCACTTTCATCATTCAAATATTGCAGTAAGTAATTGATTTGGCGGGAGTAATTTAGCACGGTTTGCTCGGACAATCTCCTGCTCTGGCAATGGAATACAAACTCCTCTTTTAGGCTTTCTAACAACATAAAAATACCTCTCTTTCGTTTGCATACAGCAATCGAAAGAGAGGTATTGTGTGCCAGTTGTAGAAAACGTTTGGTTACATTCACTTCAGCGCCCCAAATCCGGGTTCGCTATGCCACTCCACCGCATTCCAGCCACTTCAGCTTAGTTTATGCCACCAGCGTTTTCACGTTCAGCCTTTGATAAATCGCTTGGTCAAGCCTTATTTTACGCTGTCCATGTACTTGATGAGCTCAAGGCATTTGGTGGAATAGCCCCACTCGTTGTCATACCATGCAACAAGCTTCACGAAGTTGTCGTTAAGCGCAATACCAGCATCCGCGTCGAATACGGAAGTCCTGGGCTCACCGATGAAATCGGAAGAAACAACTTTATCTTCTGTGTAGCCAAGGATGCCCTTCAGCTCGGGAGATTCCGAAGCCTTTTTCACGCAAGCTTTGATTTCATCATACGAAGCGCCTTTCTCGAGGCGGCAGGTGAGGTCAACAACAGAAACGTCAGCCGTGGGAACACGCATAGACATACCTGTCAGCTTGCCATTGAGCGAAGGGATAACCTTGCCAACCGCTTTCGCAGCGCCTGTGGAAGAAGGGATGATGTTGAACGCCGCGCCGCGGCCGCCACGCCAGTCTTTCTTGCTGGGGCCATCCACAGTTTTCTGTGTTGCTGTTGTTGCATGTACTGTCGTCATCAAGCCTTCTATGATACCAAAGTTATCGTTGATAACCTTAGCCAACGGCGCAAGGCAGTTTGTTGTGCACGAAGCATTGGAAACGATGTTCATATCGCTTTTGTAATCTTTGTTGTTCACGCCCATTACAAACATGGGAGCATCTGCCGAAGGAGCAGAGATAACAACCTTTTTCGCGCCGGCGTTAATGTGCGCCTGTGCCTTTTCCAACGTTGTGAACACGCCTGTGGATTCCAGCACATAGTCAGCGCCAATCGTTCCCCACGGGATATCCTTGGGATCCATAGCCGCACACACCTTAATTTCGTTGCCATTCACAATGATAGAATCGTCTGTATGTGATACCGTGCCGTCAAACCTGCCATGCACAGTGTCATATTTCAGCATATATTCCATATATGCCGGATCGATGAAAGGATCGTTGATCCCCACAACTTTGATCTCCGGCATTTTTGTGGAAGCGCGGAACACCAGCCTGCCGATTCTGCCAAATCCGTTAATACCTACTTGAATTGCCATATTGATTAACTCCTTTTACATAATAATTTTTTCAAAATCATACATGACCTATTATATTTTATCCGGCCGCCATTTGCAATAAAATTGTGCATTTTTGAACAATATAAATTGTAAAAAGCTGACAAGTTGAGTTCATAACAGCACAACATGTGAAAAATACACATATTTTTCAGTTGTCATTTGTCAAAACGAATAGTATACTGGTGTTTGTGGATATACACGGCAAAGTTTGCCGTATAAAAGAATTTATGGGAGGAAATCTATATGCCATTAGTAAACTCGAAAGAGATGTTTAAAAAAGCGTATGACGGCGGCTATGCAATTGGTGCTTTCAACGTGAACAACATGGAGATCATCCAGGGGATTGTGGAAGCAGGCACAGACCTGAAAGCGCCACTGATCCTGCAGGTATCCAAAGGAGCGCGCAACTACGCCAACCCTGTTTACCTGAAAAAACTGGTAGAGGCTGCGCTGGAAGTGTCCGGCCTGCCCATCGTGCTGCACCTTGACCACGGTGACAGCTTTGACACCTGTGTTTCCTGTATCGAGAGCGGCTTTACCTCCGTTATGATTGACGGGTCACACCTCTCGTTCGAGGAAAACATCGCGCTTACCAAAAAAGTAGTGGACTATGCACATCCCCGCGGCGTAACAGTGGAAGGCGAGCTTGGCCGCTTGGCTGGCGTGGAAGACGATATCAAAGTCTCCGCAGAGGATTCTTCCTATACACAGCCGGAGGAAGTGGAAGAGTTTGTGAGCAAAACGGGAGTGGACAGCTTGGCGATTGCCATCGGCACCAGCCACGGCGCGTTTAAATTTAAAGACGAGCCCAAGCTTCGTTTCGA
Source organism: Christensenellaceae bacterium OttesenSCG-928-K19 (assembly GCA_030266015.1). Taxonomy (GTDB): domain Bacteria; phylum Bacillota; class Clostridia; order Christensenellales; family Christensenellaceae; genus UBA5399. The sequence continues at coordinate 9,196 of JAJDHD010000048.1, forward strand.
TATTCTGGATGAGGTCAGCAAAAAGCTACCCGGCTTCCCCATCGTGCTGCACGGCGCGTCCTCTGTTGTTCCGGAGTTTGTGGAAATGATCAACAAATACGGCGGCGATATGCCGGGTGCGCAGGGTGTACCCGAGGATATGCTGCGTCAGGCCGCAAGAAGCGCCGTATGCAAGATCAACATCGACTCCGACCTGCGCCTTGCCATGACGGCAACAATCCGCAAGCACTTTGCGGAACATCCGGCAGATTTCGACCCGCGCCAGTACCTTGCACCTGCCCGGCAGGCTATCAAGGAAATGGTTGCGCACAAAATCACAAAGGTGCTGGGCTGCGACGGCAAAGCATAAGCCGGCAAAACCCGCGCGTATGTAAGCACAATAATCTCTCAGAAAAGACAACAAACGGGTCCGGCGCTTCGCTCATGAATAGGGTGAAGGCGGGCCTGTTTCTTTTCCAGGACGGATATGCAAAATGAAACAAATCAGAATCCTATTAGCGGATATCACAAAAATCAAAGTGGACGCAATTGTAAACGCGGCAAACACATCGCTGCTAGGTGGGGGTGGCGTAGACGGTGCCATCCACCGCGCGGCGGGGCCGGAGCTTTTGAAGGAATGCACGGCATTGGGCGGCTGCGAGACTGGGCAAGCAAAAATCACAAAGGGTTATAACCTGCCCGCAAGCTATGTTATCCACACACCCGGGCCGGTATGGCGGGGCGGCAGCCGAAATGAAGAAGCGTTGCTGGAAGGCTCGTATTTAAACAGTTTAAAGCTGGCGGAGGAATACGGCTGCAAAACGGTTGCGTTTCCGTCCATCAGCACGGGAATCTACCATTTTCCGCTGGACAAGGCAAGTACCATCGCACTCCGTACAATCGACGGCTTTTTGCAGAACAGCAGTATAATAGAGGTAGTAACTGTCGCCTGCTTTGATGAACACACAAAGCAAGCGTATGAACAAGCTGCCCAATCGCTCAACATGCATGTGCCGGTAGAAATCACCGATTGATTTTTATTTTGGAAAACATTGGTATCAAATGAGTTAGCATATCATTTTCAAAACTACTCACACATCTTTTAAACTACTCACACATCGGCAAAAAACTGCCGGACTTCCTCATAGTTTTGTTTTAATTCCTCATACGCGCCGTAATTACTGGAATATACCTCCAGCATCAGCATACCGCGGTATCCCCGCTCCCCCAGCACCTGTCTCAGCCTGTTCCAGTCCGTCTCCCCATGAAAGGGTAGGCAAGGGAGTATTCCCCTTTCCGGCGATGTAATATAATCGCACACGTGGATATGCCGTAGGCGGTCGCCCATATCCTCAATGTAATCAAACAGGCTGTAGCCAGATTGTGCCGCCTGCTTCATATCAAGCGTAAAGTACAGGTTATCGCTCGTCACGTGGCTGAGCAGCTCACGCGCAAAGCCGGGCATATTATACCAGCACCAATGCACATTCTCATAACATAGCGCAATGCCATATTCCTTCGCACACTCGGCAAGCATAGACACACGCTCTCCTGCAAACGCCATATCCACATTCAGTTTTTTTGCGATTTTCAAATGCGTCGCGCCATGGAACACATAGTTTTGCGCTCCCAAAATCTGTCCTGCGCGCAGCACCTCGCGAAAAATACCATATGCCTCCTCAAACTGCCGCCCGTGGTGGGAGAGGAGCTGCGGCTCAAACTGTGTGGGCAACGCGTGTACCGCGTGCACCACCATATTGTTTTCCTCACAGGTTTTTCTGCATTTTTGCGCAAAATTTTCTTTGTATTCCATGCGGGCAGAAAAAAAGACCTCTGCATCCCGCACCCCCAGCTTTGCTATTTCCTCAAGTGCCTGCTCGTTATAAACCCTGCTATAAAAACAGGCGGTTGACATACCCGTTTGCATTTCCTTCTCCTTTGCCCTTTCCCCAGTCGCTATTTTATTATATAATAGATAAATTGAAAATGCATTTTTATTTTTATGAGGAAGCAGGTAAACGAGATGGAGTTTAAAATAGCTGTGATAAAAGGGGATGGGATTGGCCCGGAGATTGCGGAGCAGGGCATAGCCGCATTAAACCGTATAGCAGAGGTATATGGGCACCGTTTCCACTACGAATATGTGCCTGCGGGTGGCGCGGCAATAGACGAATATGGCGATCCATTGCCCGATTTTGCGCTGGAAAAATGCAAGCAGAGTGACGCTGTGCTTCTGGCTGCCGTGGGCGGCGAAAAATGGGACGACCTGCCCGTGACGCAGCGCCCAGAGCGCGGCCTTTTGCGGCTACGCGGAGAGCTGGAGCTTTTTGCCAACCTGCGCCCGGCAATTATCTACAACGAGTTAAAGGACGCCTGCCCGCTGAAGGATGAAATCGTGGGCGATCACCTTGATATCATGGTGATACGAGAGCTTACCGGCGACGTGTATTTTGGTGAAAAAGGCGGTGACGACACGCGCATGTATGACGTCATGAATTACAGCGACTACGAAGTAGAGCGCATCGCACGCGTTGCCTTTGACCTTGCGCGCGGGCGCAGCGGCAGGGTGATGAGTGTAGACAAGGCAAACGTGCTGGCAACCTCCAAGCTGTGGCGCAATGTAGTTACAAAAACCGCGCAGGAGTACCCGGATATCGAGCTTTCACACATGTATGTGGATAACGCTGCCATGCAGCTTGTGCGCAACCCCCGGCAGTTTGACGTGATTTTGACAGGCAACATTTTTGGCGATATCCTGTCGGACGAGGCCAGCATGATCACCGGCTCCATCGGTATGCTTCCCTCCGCGTCCCTTGGGGCGAGCAAGCTGGGTATGTACGAGCCCATCCATGGTTCCGCGCCAGACATCGCGGGCAAGGGGTTGGCAAACCCCATCGCCATGATCCTGTCCTGCGCAATGATGCTGCGCTATTCATTTGACCTGGAGCGGGAGGCGGACGCCATTGAAAACGCGGTAAAAGCTGTGATTGCCTCCGGCGCCAGAACTGCCGATATCGCGGGCGGCGGCAGCTTTATTTCCACAGACGAAATGGGCAAAAAAATCATTGATGCGATAAAATAGAACTATTTCCAAAGCCTGTTGCCGCCTGCAGCAGGCTTTTTCTATTGGCGCGTAAGTGCGCGCACAAAAAAAGCACCGCCACAGCAGTGCCTTTTAACATTTTCGCAATAGGTTATAACTTGTGCCGCCGAGAGCGGGAATCGTACCGCCCGATCCGGGAATCGCCGCCGGTGATGCGGTCGTCATTTTTCCAGCTATCCACCCTGCCGTCAAACGAACGCCTGCCGTAGCCGCGCCTTCTCCTTCGGGAATTGATATTCAAGAAACGAATTAGGAACAACACGCCAACCACCGCGGCGGGAATTACAATCCACAGCCACCAAAAGGCAGGCAACGTTGTTTTATCAGGAACATCATATTCCTCGGCAACCTGCTGTTCCTCCCCCATTTCATAAACAGTGCGGGACGCCACCAGCTTTGCCTCGTATATCACTTCGCCATCCAGCTTATAGGAAACAGTTCCCATCTGCGCGTTCTGCTCTATGGGTGCCACAAGCTCTTCTGTAATAGTTACATCCGTTTCCACCTGCACGCTGCCTTCTTCCAGCGCGTCCACAATGGATTTATCTACCAGCTGCTTTTCGGGGACGGCGTTTTCCTGCACGCTGCTTAGCGAGAGCAACCCTGCCTGCGGGTCGTTATCCGCATAATTGGCAATCTGCTTGCTTACCGATACCGGCTCTATATATTGCGTGAGATCCAGCCACGCATAATTATCGAACCCATAATTGAACAGGTTAATGGCAAGATGCCACCTGTGATAGGAATTTGGCGTCTCGTCTTCCGGCTTTGTAGAGTGGTCGCCAAAGATCAGCGCAATCAACGACTGCCCGTCTTTTTGTGCCGAAGCCACCAGACAACCATAATAGCCGATTGATGAGCCATCCTCCAGCACAAGGTTTTGTGTCAGGCCGGTCTTCATACCGATTGCGCCATCATAAAGGTATTTGGAATATGCGGGATAATTTTGAGGCGTGTATATCAGTAGGTTAGAGTTTTTAAAGACCCATTCATTGTCGCCCTGCGTGTGCATATTAGTAGAGGATGCCTCGTACGTTTGGGTTTGCATACATTCCACCAGCTCAGGCCATTTTTGCACTTCCATAGCCAGCTTTGCCATGTCTGCCGCGGTGGTATAGTGGTTATAGCCCAGCTTCTCTTCTGGTACAGAGCTTTCCCCATCCTGGTTGCGGTATATGCCGCACGGTGTGTTAAAATTGGTGTTTTCCATGCCCAGCTCTTTGGCGCGCGCGTTCATCAGTTCAATAAAGGCGTCCTCTGTGCCGGATACATGGATGGCGATTGTAGATGCTGCGTCATTGCCCGAATTAAGCATAAGGCCATACAGCAGGTCTTTCACCGTCACCGTTTCCCCCTGCCGCAGATACATCAGCGATGAGGTAGCTCCATATTGGTTTACCTCCGCGCCCGCAGTCACTTCACCTTCCAGCCCTTTTTCTTCCAGCAAAAGAAGAGCGGTCATCAGCTTGGTGGTGCTGGCCGGATAAACCTTGCCATTGGAATTATTCTCATAGAGAACCTGTCCTGTGTCGCCGTCAAGGAGAATGACCGCGTCCGCTTCATACGAGCCCGGGTCAAATCCGGTTGCCGCCAGCGCTGTGCACGGAACAAGCAGCAGCACTGCGATTACTATAATTGGTATTATTTTTCTCAAATTAAAAACCTCAAGATTACACATAGATTTGTTTATTATAGTATAAAACAGTTCATTTGTCACACATTTTTCATCTTGTTCATTTTTTCTTAAAAACCCATACCGTTTTTTACCCACCCCCACGCTACAATTAAATCATCAACAACAAGAACAAAAAGGAAGGTGAAGACAAATGTTTGAGCAGGTTTTCTCTCCCCAGGTGGTGGGGCTTTTGTGCGGTGTGTTTTCCATTATCGCCGGAGTCAGCATATGTGCCTGGCTACTGGATAAAAAATCAAAAAGGACACGGCGCAGGCCACGCAGGCAAACAGCACGGCTTGGCTTAAAGTAAAAAAGCGCTGACGGGAAAATGCTCTTTCCTGTCAGCGCTCGTTTTTTTAATTCTGGGAACGTTTTTTCTTTTGCCCGTCAGCGTAATCGTAAAAATTATCCTCTACCTTCCACAGGCGTTCTAGCTGGTAAAACTCGCGCTCCTCCGTGTGGAACAGGTGCACCAGCACGTCCTGGTAGTCAAGCACAATCCACCGGCCTTCCCGCTCGCCTTCCACACGCATTGGCTTTCGCCCGCATTCTTCACTCATTTTTGCCTGCACCTCGTCCGCAAGTGTCTGCACATGCGTTGTGGAAGAAGCGCTGGCCACCACAAAATAATCCGCAATAATAGTGAGGCCGTCCAAATCTATGATAATAATATCCTGTGCTTTTTTGTTGTCCAGAATTTCCGCAATCTTCTCCGCTGTTTTTGCTATTTCCTGCATATTGTCAGATTTCTCCTCTTTCAAATTTTCGGCGGTAGCAATTATATGCCTCTACAGAATCCATGTCAAGAAGGCTACCGCCCTCCACCACATGCATCATAGACAGCTTGATTCCATAGAGCAGAGCTTTGTCTATATCGGTATTTGCATATTCCCGCATCCTGTCCACCTCGTCAAAGTCGCGCGCCGGCTCTATATAGTCCGCGAGATAGACGATCTTTTCCAGCAGCGACATATCGGCGCGCCCGGTGGTGTGGTACTTGATGGCAAAGAGCACCTCTTCATCCTCCACAATTCCCTTTTCCCTCAGCCATGCCGCGCCCACCGGCCCGTGCAATGTTTTCTCCGAAGGTGAAACGATGCCATACCTATACGCCAGTGCCACCGTGTCCATCTGCTTGGCAATATCGTGCAGCAGCCCGGCAAGCCCGGCTTTTTCTACATCTGCGCCATACCGCTTTGCCAGGCGAAGCGCCGTCTGCTCCACGCCCAGGCTGTGTGTGAATTTTTCACCCTTTACATGCTTTTGCAGCAATGCCACCAGCTTATCG
>JAJDHD010000049.1 GCA_030266015.1 Christensenellaceae bacterium OttesenSCG-928-K19
ATGGAGCCGGGCGTGTACCGCATTGGCGAGCCGGATGAGAACTCCTATGTGTTTGTTACCACGAATTTCTCGCTTACATACTTCCTTGTATCTGGTGAGATTGAGAACACGGGCATGTCGGCATGGCTGGTGCTGCCCGAGTGCGAAGGCCTTTCCGTGCTCACGGCATGGGCGGCCGGAAAATTTGGCGGAGACAAGGTGGCAAGCTTCTTAAAAGAGCAGGACATCTTTAAAACACAAAAGAACAAAACGCTTATCATTCCGGGCTATGTGTCGCAGATCAGCGGCGAGGCCCAGGAGGGGCTTCCCGGCTGGAAGGTTATGGTCGGGTCGCAGGAGGCGGGCGATTTTGAAAGCTATGCCAAAGCGAATGGGTTGATCTGAAAAACTGCCGCGCTCCCTGCCCTGGGGGCGCGGCATTCTTAGCTACAGGGCTGTGCTATGGCGGCCGGGTTGACAGGGAATAGGGGATAACGGATAATTAATAGTATAATAAAATAAAGGAAAACACCGATGAGCAAGATTACATTTTTACCAGACAACATTACTTTTGAGGCAGAGCCGGGCACGCTGGTGTCCAAGGCGGCGGAGCAGGCCGGCGTTGTCATATCCCTTCCGTGCGCGGGGCGCGGCATTTGCGGCAAGTGCCTGGTGCAGGTGGAGGACGGCGCTGTTGAGTTTGAGAATAACGGCAAGCTATCTGATGACATGGTGGCAAAGGGCTTTGTGCTTGCGTGTAAGTCCAAAGTGGGCACAGGCGATGTGGCAATCAACGTCGGCTCCCGCCTAGAGGACGAAAAAGGCGCTTTTGCAGACGCGTTTAACCATATGGAAGTCCGGGAGGAGCTTTTCCCAAAGGAAAGGGATATCAGCCCGCTGTGCCTGAAGAAGAGGGTGACTGTTGCCCCTGCGGAGATGCTGGATGGCCTGGGGGATTATGACAGGCTGCGAAACGCCGTGACGCAGGTGCTTGAGGTGCAGGATATTGCCTTGCCCATCAGTCTTTTGCGCACGCTTCCTGATGTGTTGCGGGAGCAGGAGGGCTCTGTTTGCCTGTGGTACCGGCTGGAGGGGGAGCTGGCGCATATTGTGGATATTTCGGCGCAAGACAGGGCCGATTATGGGCTGTGCATTGACATTGGCACGACGACCGTTGCTGTGCAGGTAGTGGATATTTACAAAGATGTTACGCTGGGGGGAACTACCAGCTATAACGCGCAAATTGAGCGCGGGCTGGATGTAATCAGCCGCATTGCCTATGCGAAGAACGCGCAGCGGATTGAAGAAATGCGCGAGCTGGTGTTGAAAACCATCAATACATCCATAGACAAGCTGGCGGGAGAGTTGGAAATTGAGTGTCGGGATATCAGGAATATCTCTGTGGCGGGCAACACCACCATGACGGAGATGCTGCTTGGCATTACGCCTGAATACATCCGGCTGGAGCCATACACGCCCGCCGTGTTTGGCACACCGCTGTTCACCGCGGCGGATGTGGGCATAGAGGCAAATCCACAGGCGTTTGTGCTGGTTGCGCCCAATGTGGGCAGCTATGTGGGCGGGGACATCACATCTGGCATACTGTGCACAGATTTTGCCCTTGATTCTGAGGAGCTTTGCCTGTTCATAGACATTGGCACAAACGGCGAGATTGTTTTTGGCAACAATGATTTTTTGCTAAGCTGTGCTTGCAGCGCGGGGCCGGCCTTTGAGGGTGGCGGCATTGAGTGCGGTATGCGCGCGTCAGAGGGGGCGGTTGAAACAATCATGCTGGATGAGGGCACAGCACTTGCCTTTTTTACCGTTATAGGTGGAAACAACATAAAACCGCAGGGGATTTGCGGCTCTGGCCTTATTTCGCTTGTTGCGCAGCTTTTGGAGCTGGGTGTTATTGACCAGCGCGGCAAATTTGACCGTTCGGGCAAATTCAGCTCTGTGACGGTGGACGGCAAGCAGGCGCGCTATTATATTACGCAGCCGGAAGGGGATTACCGCGGCGTATACCTGACAGAGATGGATATAGACAACCTGATCCGCGCCAAGGCGGCCATCTTTTCCGCGTGCAGGACAATGCTTGCCAGCGTGGAAATGGACTTTGACTGCATTTCCAAGATTTATATAGCGGGCGGGTTTGGCAGGTATATCGATGTAGAAAAGGCACAGGCGATTGGCCTGCTGCCCGCGCTGGGGGAGGAGCATTTTGAATTCATCGGCAACTCCTCGTTGGTGGGTACGCGCTTCACGCTGGTGTCGGCGCGGCATCGGGAAAAGGAGCTGGAGCTTGCAGGCAAGGTCACTTATATTGACCTTAGCACCGAGGCAGGGTATATGGACGAATATGTTTCTGCCATGTTTTTGCCGCATACGGACGCAAGCCTGTTTAGAAAGGGATAATATATGTTTGTAGGAATAAAAATGCCCAAGCTGTCGGAGATGAGCGACGATTATAAAATAATAAAAATCAGGCGCAAGGTGGGAGACCAGGCCGTGAAGGGCGAGATTTTTATGGATGTGGAGACAGAAGACAAAGCGGCGATGGAGGTGGCGTTTTACACAACGGGCGTTATCACCGAGCTTAATGTGAAGGAAGGCGATATCGTACGTGGTGACGCGCTTTTGGGTGTCATCAACGAGCCGGATTGAGGAGGTGCGCCATGCCGGGCGGGTATGATGCAATCTATAAATATCTTATTCCACAGTTGGAAAATTGTAGTTTTGAAGACGCTGCCGCGCGCCTGGGACTTGAATTAACGGCACAGGGCGATGTTTCTGTGCGTTTTTTGGGCAAGGACTATCTTATATCCAAACAAGGCGTGGAAGTGCCGGATGGGGAGCATGTGCACGTGAACACCAAAAGCGTGCTGCTTTATTATGTTCTCTCGCCGGGGGCGGGTGAGCCAAAAAATGAATTTGTGCCGTTCCGTGGGCTTATGGGCACGCTGGAGCCGCGCAATGTCCAAAAAGGCGGAATCATGGATGATCCGTTGGTGCGGGAGTTGGGCGGCGATTATCCGCTTTTTGCCAAAGCAGCCCAGATGCTGGATGGGGAAAGTGTAAGCAGTGAAGGTGGAAAGCATGAGTGGTTCTTCCTGTTGCTTCCCAAGCTGCCATTTCGCGTGGTGTTTTATGAGCTGGATGAAGAGTTTCCTGCCGAGATACAGCTTTTTCTGGACAGGTCGGCGCCCTATTTTCTGGAATTTGAGTGTCTTGCGTTTATGGTGGGCTGCTTCACAACCGCAATGCTGGAAACAGCAAAAAAAATACGCCAAAGCTAAAAAAATAGCCGTGCGCAATGTGGGTGGGGCGGCTTAAGCCGGATGTTTTACTCACTGTTGTCCGCAAGGTCATTATACCACTTGACAGCGTCAATGTAACAATCGTTGATTAGTTCGCTGCTCAGGTGGTTTTCTTTTGCGAAGCGGCTTACCTCGTCCCAGTTGGAATATTCATAATTGCTGAAAAAGCTTAGAAGGTCGGAATGTACACCGTTTTTTGTTAATATAGATTCGCTGATGTCTTCCGCGACAGGAAGCTCCTGAAACAGTTCTTCTTTTGATTTTTCCACGGCAATGTGCAGCAGTGAAAGTAACCCCACGAGGAAAACGTGCTTGCTGTCACGCTTGATTCTGAAGTGGGGGGCTAAAAGCTCTCCGAACCGTGCACGGATCATGGAAACACGTATCAGCTCCAGCGGCTTGTCCGACCCGATGCCACGCAGGGCAAGCATGGCAATCCACTTTTTCAGGCTTTCCTCCCCAAGGTAAGCCACTGCGGTGGTGATGGAGGAAATCTTATTTCTGAGCCCGAGCGCCGCGGAATTGAGCAACCGGAGGAGCTTGTAGGAAAGCGCCACATCTGATGAAATAATATTGCTGATTTCACGAAAATCAACATAATCATCTGTACTTGTCAGTTGGATCAGCCGCAGGTAATTCACCTTTAGCGGGTCAATATCCTTATCCTTTTTGGTTACGACAGGGGGCTGCTCAAAGAAAAACCCTTGGAAAAGCTTGAAGCCACGCTTTTTTGCGTTGTTAAAATCTTCTATTGTGTCAACGCCTGTGCCAATAAAGACCTTTTTAGGATTGCTTGCAATAATTTTTGTCAGGTTATAATCACTGATGCCATCTGGCTCAAACTTACAATATCCTGCCATGTTGATCAAGTCGGCAGAGAAGTTTTGGCCATTGATGCCCTCCAAAGCCAGCGAATAGCCGTGCTTGCGCAATTGCTCATAAATAGCCCTGCCCTTTGGCGTGATCACGTCGTCTGCGTTTACCTGAATGATAAACTTGTTTTTGGGCAGGTTTTTCAGTACAGACGGGCTCAAGAGCTGTTTGGAAAAGGAAATTAGGTAGCGGGCGTCGTTTTCAATGTCGCCAAGCCCAAGCGCGTCCATTGTGCGGTCAAACTCTGTGAGGTTAATCGAATTCTCGCTCTCTTCCTTATCGTCGTTATGGCTGCGGTCAATCAACTCATAGCCGAACGTGCCACCGCTGGCATTCAGGATTGGCTGTATATTAATAAATACATCCTTAAATTTCTCGGCAGTATCGTATTGGTCTTCAAAAAACGCTAATTGGTTTCGCCCGGCCGTTTTTGCTTTGTATAAGGCAATATCTGCCTTGCGCAGCAGCTCGGAATAGGTTGATCCATGCTCCGGAAAAAAAGAAAGCCCCATGCTTAGCGTACACGCTTTGTCAATTGTGGGCATGGTATAAGATAAGAAAGCGCTCTGCATCAAGGTTCGATAGTGCTCCTGCAATGCCTCCGGGTTTTCAAATGTTCCTTCGTTCTCGTGGTATAAAAGAACAAATTCATCACCGCCCAAACGGTATAAATGACCGCGGAAAGCTTCGTCTGAGCTTAGGTGCTCTGTGATACGGCGCAGCAATACATCGCCTGTGTTGTGCCCGTAGGTGTCGTTAATCGCTTTAAAATTATCCAAATCAAAAATGCCAACGGCCCCGCACTTCTTGTTTTCAATAATACCGTTGTGGATTTGGTTAAAATCTTCCTTTAGTTTTTGACGGTTGGGGACACCGGTTAATTGATCAATATAGGCAAGGTTAAACAGCTTGTCCTGTGCTTCGCGCTCTTCATGTACATCCCGGAATAACAAAAGGACGGCAGGCTTGTCATCAAGCCAATCAATGGTGCTCGCGGTAACGGAAAAGAACCGACCTTGCTCATCGCGTGTATCGAAAGTTGCAGAACCATAAGGAGAATCCGTGTTGCAGTTTGGACAATGCTTGCATAAGCTGGGGAACAAGCTGGCATATCCCGTTTTACAGTTCCGCTCGGATTTCACTTCAGCTTTTAAGCGCCCGCGAAGAGAGGCGTTTGTGAAAAGCACCTTGCAGTCATTTCCGCGCACAATAATAATTTCAGCATCCTGAACATCCAGAATGCCGCTTAAAAATTGTTCAACCTGCTCTCGTTTAGCTTTACTTAAAACCACTTTCTTTTAACCTTCAATACGCATAATTACCCAATTATCTATATTATAAGGCTTTTACATGATTTTGTGAACTGTTTTTTACAGAATCCATATTGTTTTAAGTAAAAAGTGGCATTGCAGATAGGGGAGAGCCACCATACCCTGTAGTTTCTGTTGCGCGGTATAGTAACTATAAAAGGGGAGTCAAGTACATCCTAAAGTATGTGGATTGACCCTGATGTGCAATAAAGTCAATCATAAATGTGACGATAATTATTATAGGAAAAAAATCGCCGGGGTGAAAAAGATGGACAAGAAATTTGAAATTGTGGCATATTTACAAGGAGAATGCAAAAGGTCGTACCGAAGTGACAGCTGGGAAGAAATTAAAGCGATGAAGGCAAGCTGGATGCAGGAAGGTTTGGACGTATACCTTCACATAATGTGAGAGGCAATCAAGATTTGAACGAAGCTGAGATTTAATTTAAAAAAATGCGTACATTGCGATTAAGCAACGATAAAATGTATTTGCTTTGCAATCGGTGAATCGCGATAGAGAATGGCTTGAATGATTTCTTGAAATATCATTTTATTACAATGCAAGAAAGTAGACGGATATTTTGTGCAAAACAATGGCATTTTTTTGTATATTAATTATTTCGGTTGAAAATTTATTGACGTAAGATGTAAAATAGGATAGAATATGACGGTATGAAAACAGCCGTATGGTGGGTGTAGCTCAGTTGGTTAGAGCGCCAGGTTGTGGCCCTGGAGGTCGTGGGTTCGACTCCCATCACTCACCCCACTTATTGGGGTATAGCCAAGCGGTAAGGCAACGGACTTTGACTCCGTCATTCGTAGGTTCAAATCCTGCTACCCCAGCCATTCTGTATGGTTTTTTTACAAAAAAAACTGTACAAAGAAATTTGCATATGATATACTAATGGTCGTTGCAAATGCTGACCCATTAGCTCAGTCGGTAGAGCACTTGACTTTTAATCAAGGTGTCCGGCGTTCGAATCGCCGATGGGTCACCAGCTAAAATCCCTCAGCCATGCGGCTTGCGGGGATTTTTATTTTATCCAAAAGTTGTTTGGTTTTGCACTGCACAGCGTAAAACGCAGCTTGTTTTTTCTATAACTGCCTCCTATCCACCCCATATTCACTAAATCGCATAAGCGTTCTGTCAGATGTTTGAAAAGATATTTTAATAAAAGCTCCCTACCATAAAATACACCACACTATGCTAAAATAAAACAAGGTGGTGATCATGAATGTGGTGGAAGTCGTTAAACATTATTGGATATATTATTTTAGGGATTGTAATCGCTGCAGTGGTGGCGTGCCTGGTTGTGTGGATTTTTTTATTATAGTAAAGCCCTAGAACTAATCGAATTGCTTGAAAGAGCTGTTAAAAAATACGTGCCATCACAGGCAGTAGCAAAGCTTAGCGACGTGGATTACCAAACGTTGATGGATTTGATCGCAATCGGGCATTGCCCGTTTGGGTTTGACGGTTGGGAGAATAGCGGTGCAAAGTAATTCACAAAGATACCTAAACTGCCGCTGTATTTGTGGCTTACTAATGGCGGGAATACACTCATCAGTTGTAAATAAAGCAAATTGGTGTTGAGTGACTTGGCGTGGGGAAGTGCGTTTTTTTGTCCGCAGGTAGAGACGGTTGATGTTTTCTGGTAAGGTGTAAATTTTATGTGTTGCCATTAACCATGTACCTTCCAGCGCATAATAGTGCTTGCCTTCTTTGTACCTTTTATTGCTTTTGCCAAAATTCTTCGAAATAACATATGGCCTAGTCCCGTAACCCTTCGTTAGCTGTACTGGAGTAAGTACACATTAATTGACAGGTCGTTGTATTTTGAATCACAACATGAGCTATACTGTTCTAACCCCACTAGGCGTACCACATCGTATGAATGGAAGGATGGATAGGGAATGAATGGAGGTGGGCGATATAGGCAAACTGATTGGTTCGTTGATGCGAAGTGTAATCGCCGCAATGCAGTGTAGGTCACAATCCTACTATTAGCTAACTTCAAACAACGGTGATGGAAAGGAGCGCGGGAGAGGGTGAAGAAGGTTAGAGCGAATAAAAAGGATAGTGAACAAAGGAGGATGATAAAGTAAAAACCCTTAAATGTACGAAGAAGCCACCATCACTATAGCAAAAATCACAGCAGCAGCGATGAGGATGTAAGATACTATGGCCTGAAAAGATTCTTTAACGGTGACACCTTCTTGCGAGAGGTTAAATAGACAATAGCGATAGAAGGTGTGCGGATATAGTTTTAAAAGCCTTACCATTATAACATGGATTGGGATAAAAAGATATAATAACGACTTAGACGGTGAACAAATGGCGGGTGAAGTATGCGCGAAAAAGAGCTGCAAATAAAGAATGCCACCCTGTGCTGGCGGCATGTGAGCGTAGAGAGGGGCGATATTACTTATACACCCGTTAAGTAAATATTGTCGGAGCCGCAATATTGGCATGATGATTCATCGTGGGGAGACCCAAAGTGTAGCCAATCCTGCCCACAGTGCAAACAGTTAACGATGTATGTGCCGCAGGAGCTTCTGGCAACTCCGCCGCTTGCCTTTGCAAGCTGTTCGTCAGTCAAGCTGTTTTTTATTTTATCGTCATTCATGGTAGTATCTCCCTTTTGGATTAGGTGATTACTCTATTATACGGATGCAAATGAAATATGGCTCATAGAATTGAAGATGGGGAAAGACAAAAGAACAGGAAGCAAGAATGCCAAACGTAGATGGCGTATAAAAACTAATATTATCTATAAAACAACAGTAGCGAACAGAGTCGGGTTTCGAATCCTGCTGAACATAAAAAAATTCCATATACGTTGCATATGAAAATCTTTTTTTGGCGCGCCTGCAGGGATGCATCGCTCTGCGCCTGCGGCTTGTGCTCTGCTGAACCCCGTCGGGTTTCGAATCCTGCTGAACACAAAAAAAGATTCGCGCACATTTGTGCCCAAATCTTTTTGGCGCGCCTGCAGGGATGCATCGCTCTGCGCCTACGGCTTGTGCTCTGCTGAACCCCGTCGGGCTTCGAATCCTGCCGAACATAAAAAAATTCCATATGCGTTGCATATGAAAATCTTTTTTTGGCGCGCCTGCAGGGATTCGAACCCCGGACACACGGCTTAGAAGGCCGTTGCTCTATCCGACTGAGCTACAGGCGCAAGTATAACTGACAGTTTAAAATTATAGCATTGCAATAGTGGAAAGTCAATAAAACAGAAGACTATAGGTGTAGCGATTAATCTCCCTCTAACGCTATGATTTTTGGCACAATGCCTGCCTTGCTGATCACGAGTACCGCAACGCTGAGCGGACCTTGGTTATGCTCGCCCGCGCTACCCGGATTCACAAGCCAAACACCGTCTACATACTCGGTGTAAGCAATATGTGAATGGCCAAAAAGAAGGGCTGCCGCATTATGATCGGCCGCGTAATAAAGCGCCCGGTCATAGGAAAACTTCACCTTCAAAAGATGCCCGTGTGTTAAAATGATGCGGTTTCCCTCCAATACAATCTCCTCAAATTCAGGATCGGCAGAGCCCACATCACAGTTGCCCTTTACATTCAAGACCTTTGTATTTGGCATATTGTCGGCAAGGTAATATGCATCCTGCACATAATCACCCAAATGAAACAGATACTCCATATCGGCATATTTTTGAGTGATTGTTTTAAGGATATTTTTATTGCCGTGAGAATCACTCACAACCAACGCTTTCATAAAAACAGCTCCTTTAAGCCCTGCTGGCCAGCTCCTGTTGTAAACGCCGAAGGGCGCGTGCCCTGTGGCTGATTTGATTTTTAACGTCGAGAGAAAGCTCAGCAAAGGTTTTCCCGTGTTCTTCATTAAAGAATAGTGGGTCATAGCCAAATCCGCTTTCCCCTCTGGGGGAGTCAAGTATCGTGCCCTCTGTAAAGTCTTCTACGGACAACAACTCTTTTCCATTATTAGCTAGCACAAGCGCACAAACAAAGCGCGCTTTTTTATTCGGTTGTGTGGCCATCAATTGTAATAGCTTGGCGTTGTTTTCCTCATCGGTTGCGTTTTCGCCGGAAAACCGTGCAGAATAAATCCCCGGTGCGCCGTCTAAAGCATCCACGCACAAGCCTGAATCATCCGCTAAAACATCGCCTTCAACAAGCTTGCTTATCTCCACAGCCTTTTTTGCGGAGTTTTGATGAAATGTTTCACCATCTTCGACAACATCTACATTAATCCCTACATCTTTCAACGATAATATTTCATCATAATATTCACCCAGCATGGCCTTGAATTCTTTTACCTTACCTTGGTTGTTTGTGGCAATGATTAATTTTTTCATATTGTGATCTCCTTGGTTAGCAGTGTTGCTTTTTGTATCGCAATAATTTCGTCCACGCCTTTTTGGCACAATGCCATCAGCCCGTTAAATTCCTGCTGGGATACAGTGCGTTTTTCACCGGTAATTTGCACTTCAGCAATTCCGTCGCCTGAAGCGACAAGGTTCATGTCGGCCTGCGCCGCCGAGTCTTCCACATAGCAGAGATCCAAAAGCAGCTCGTTTTCGACAATACCGGCGGAAATGGCGGCAACATGCTTTTGGATGGGTGATTTGCTGAGGGAACCGTTTTTTAGCGCTTTATCAATGCAGATTGCCAGCGCGACAAAAGCGCCACTGATTGCTGCGGTGCGTGTGCCGCCGTCGGCATTCAGCACGTCGCAATCAATATAGATTGTATATTCTCCCATGCCTGTGAAATCACAAACACCGCGCAGGGAGCGGCCAATCAGGCGCTGAATCTCCACGCTGCGGCCGTCTGGCTTGCCGGTATCGCGTTTTTTGCGCATGGGTGTGCAGGCTGGCAGCATGGCATATTCCGCGGTCAGCCATCCGTTACCGCTGCCTTCCAAAAAGGGCGGCACACCTTTTTCCAACATAGCAGTACATAGAACCTCCGTATCCCCAGTAGATATCTTAACGCTACCATGCGCATTCTTGTTGATATCAGTGAATATATTCATCTTTCTGCGTTCGTCCGAAGTTCGGCCATCTATCCGCATATCAGTTTCCTCCAAATGTATGATAGTTTATCAAAAACAAGTGTAGCATATTTTATGTTATAATAAAAGAAAATGGAGAGCAAAAAGGGCGGTATAAATTGACATTAGATGGATTAACACTGCATTGCACAGTGGAAGAATTAAAAACAAAAATCGAAAACGCCAAGGTGCAGAAGGTATTGATGCCCGCAAGGGATGAGATTGTTTTGCAGCTTTATTCAGCTGCTGAGGGGACACTGAGGCTGTGTGTGTCTGCTGATGCGGGGGATTGTGCTGTTTACCTGACGGCGAATGCGAAGAAAAACCCCAAAACGCCGCCGCTTTTTTGCATGTTTTTACGCAAGCATTTGACGGGAGCAGTGATAACGCATATTGAGCAAAGCGGCCTGAACCGTGTAGTAACAATTACTTTTTCTGCGCGTGATGAGCTGATGCGGCAGATAGAGCTGAAGATGATTGTGGAGATAATGGGGAAATATTCCAACGTTATTTTGACGGACAGTAATGGAAAGATACTGGACAGCATACGCAGGGTGTCGGCGGATGTTAGCAGTATGCGTGTGATTTTGCCGGCAATGCCATACCACGACCCGCCCCAGCAAAAGCTGAATCCTGTAGCGTTATCGCAGGTGTCGCTGATAGAGGCGCTCAGCACAAAGCAGGATGTTCGTGTTACCACGCAAATCACATCGGTGCTGGATGGCATTTCCACGCAAACCGCTTTGGAAATTTTGCACCGCGCCGGGGTGGAAACAGACGCGGCGGCAAGCCTTGCTGAAAAGCAGGTGCGTCACATCGCGGCTACCATGCAGGAATTCCTAACAGATGCGATCGAGCATCCGCAGCCATGTGTGCAGCTAAACCAGGATGGACTGCCTGTGTTCTTTTCCTGTGTGCCATATCAGACATACCCGGAGCAGGCGCGTACGGCTTTTGATACATGCAATGAAATGCTTGATTATTACTACGCGCGTCGGGCAGAGCTGTTCCGATTGCAACAGCAAAAGGATTCGCTTGCAAAGAGCATTGGCAAGCAGCTTGCGCGTGTGGAAAAACGCATCCGCATTTACCAGGCAAGCATGGATGATGTGGCCCGCGCAGGAAAATTCCAAAAGCGTGCGGATTATATTACGGCAAACCTTTACAGGCTGAAAAAGGGAATGAAGAGCTTTGAAACAGCGGATTATGAAACGGGAGAGCCTGTTTCTATCCAGCTTGACGTATCTATGACGCCGCAAGAGCAGGCGCAAAAGCTTTATAAAAAGATTGCGAAATATAAACGGGCGGCTGCCATGAATGAGACGAAGCTGGCACAAGCACTGGATGAACAGGACTTTTTGCTGGGAGCGCTGCATTATACAGAGAATGCCGATAATGGGAAGGATATTGCGGATATCCGAAGCTCACTGGCAAAAGCCGGATACCTTGCGTCTCCGCCAAAAGGGAAAAAAGAGGCCGAAGCAAAGAACGAATCACAGCCTATGCATTTTGTTTCGCAAACAGGATATGAGATATTTGTGGGTAAAAATGACAGGCAAAACGATATTTTGACCATGCGTATGGCGGGCAAGGATGATATATGGTTCCATGCGCAAAAAATCCCGGGGTCGCATGTGCTGCTGGTGACAGATGGAAAAGCGCTGGATGATATTGACGATGACACCGTCGTCTACGCGGCGACATTGGCGGCAAAATATTCGCGCGCCCGGCAATCCGGCAAAACACCTGTGGATTATACACAGCGGAAAAACGTAAAAAAACCCCCGAACTCACGCCCGGGGAAGGTTATTTATGATGATTATTTTACGGTTTATGTAGATGCCAGCACAGATTAATCATAGCAGGCTGGCGAGGGCGGCAAGGTTCTTTGTGCTTATGCCATAATGCTCTGCCACTGCTTCTTTTGCGGCGGCTTCCACCTGCTGCGCGTTCTCAAACGTATTAGATTTCAGCAGGTCAAAGAGCAGGTTGTCTATCACAATACTGTCAAAAGCGGTGATGTCTGTCTCGTCGGCAACGGCATAATCCGCGTAAATCTTGACGCCAAAGGGGCTGTAACTCGTGGCGCAATGGGAGCTCAGGTTCAACATATCGCCTTTTTCCAGGCAAAACACATAGTCGTTGCATTGCACAATCGCTTTTTGGTTGCGATATTTTGCGTGGAGCGTCGCGTCAAGGTCGCCAAGCTGTTTGCTGTCCATATCTTTGACATTGACATCTTCCAGGTAGAAGCGGTAACCATCTTGCCTGGCTGTCTGCTCGTTATTGCCAGTGATGGTCATGCCGGTTTCTTCTTCCATGGTTTCCCGGGATACGTCTGTGATGCTGGTGATATTGTCATTGCTGTCGCGCTCCACCAGCGCTAGCGCGCCTATATCAACATAAAGCCCATTTGTCATAGTAAAGGTGCCGCGGTCGCGCAATACGGCAACGGGCTTTTCTCCCAGCCACCATTGGCCGTTTATTATGTTGTAGGTGAGGCCATGCTCGGCATATTCTTCCAGCTGCTTTTCAGAAACGCCAGCATCCGAATATCCGCTTCCTTCTTCAGTGCCGGACTCGGCAACCACTTCGGTAGTGGCTGCACCCTCGCTTGCAAAAACAGGGGTGGCGATGTCATACCTGCCCTCAACGCCGTAATAATCTACAGTGCCGCCATTCTGGGCAACGGATTCTACGGCGGTGTCAATGTCACTGTGCAGTTTTTTTACAACAGAGCACCCGCATATGCTTATCGTTAGCACGGCGGCAGCCGTTGTAAAACCAATTGTCTTTGCCAGTGTATTCTTTTTCATGAAACAGCCTCCAGTCCTTTATTTGATAATTTGAGCATACAGTGCAGATTTAAACAACTCATAAATACTTTCTTAACAATTTGTGAAATCGCTAAAGCTTGAATGATATGGGAGGAATATCCCCGCCATTTTTTACTTGAGTTTTAAAATTGCATCTTGCTTTTACAAATGAAAAACAGATTGCGTGAATGTTGCATCAACCTTGAGTTTTTTATGGCAGGATGGTATCATAGATGTGAAAAAGGAGCGGATATGCCAGAGATCAACAAGGTTTTTTTAATTGTTTTAGATAGCTTGGGCATTGGTGAAATGCCAGATGCGGCCATGTATGGCGATGTGGGCAGCAATACGCTGCGTTCCATAACGCACAGCCGTTTTTTTGACGCACCTGTGCTGACGAGGCTGGGGCTGTTTAATATTGACGGTGTGGCGTTTGCGGATAGGGCTGTGCCAAAGCCGTTGGGCAGCTACGCGCGGTTGGCAGAAAAATCCGCGGGCAAAGATACAACAACCGGCCATTGGGAAATTGCCGGGGTGGTGAGCGAAAAACCATTCCCCACATATCCCAATGGGTTTCCAGATAGTATTATAAAAGAGTTCGAGCAAAAAACGGGGCGCAAAGCAATCTGCAACAAGCCGTATTCGGGCACGCAGGTGTTGCTGGATTATGGAAGGGAACAGATAGAGACAGGTAGCCTTATTGTATATACTTCGGCGGACAGCGTGTTTCAAATCGCTGCGCATGAAGCATATATTGGGTTAGATGAGTTGTATCGCTGCTGCGAGATTGCGCGCGGTATGCTGGTGGGGGAGAATGCTGTCGGGCGCGTGATTGCGCGGCCTTATATTGGGGAATACCCGAACTTTGAACGCACGCGCAATAGGCATGATTATTCCCTTGTGCCGCCGCCCACTATGCTAAATAAGCTGGAGGAC
This sequence comes from Christensenellaceae bacterium OttesenSCG-928-K19, assembly GCA_030266015.1. Lineage (GTDB taxonomy): Bacteria > Bacillota > Clostridia > Christensenellales > Christensenellaceae > UBA5399. The sequence continues at coordinate 14,273 of JAJDHD010000049.1, forward strand.
GCAGGGCTGGAGTCCATCGGTGTAGGAAAGATTTTCGATATCTTTGCGGGAAGCGGCGTGACGGAACAAGTGAAGACAACAAGCAACCGTGACGGTATGGAAAAGACCATTGACTGTGTTAAAAAAGAATTCCGTGGGTTGTGCTTTGTAAACCTGGTGGATTTTGATATGCTTTACGGACACAGGAATGACATTGACGGGTATGCAAAGGCCGTAAGCGAATTTGACGCGCAGCTTGCCGAACTGCTGCCGTTGTTAAGCGATAACGATATGCTCATTATCACAGCGGATCATGGCTGTGATCCGGGCACGCCCAGCACAGACCACTCCCGCGAGTATGTCCCCATGCTTGTTTATGGTAAAAAAGTGCGGCAGGGAGTGGACTTGGGAACGCGTGGCAGCTTTGCAGACATTGCGGCGGCAGTTTTGGAAGTGTTTGGAATCGAAAAATTACAAAACAGCTTTTTAAGTGATATAATTCAAGAATAAATGTATTTTATAATTATTTTATAAAGGAGCAAGGATATGGAAGACAGGTCAGTACAGGCAGAGGCATATTTTAAAGAAGGATATAACTGTGCGCAGGCGGTGGCGCTGGCTTATGCCGATGAAATGGGGATGACGCACGAGCAGATTGCCATGCTTGCTTCCCCGTTTGGCGGCGGCATGGGGCGTATGCGCGAGGTGTGCGGGGCTGTTTCCGGCATGTTTTTGGTGCAGGGCGCTA
>JAJDHD010000005.1 GCA_030266015.1 Christensenellaceae bacterium OttesenSCG-928-K19
CGCGCGGCAAACGGCGGAGCGGTTGATTGAGCAGGTGGGGCTGAGCGAGCATCTGTCAAAACGCCCGCACCAGCTTTCGGGTGGCCAGCAGCAACGGGTGGCCATCGCGCGGACGCTGGCACTCAATCCGGATATTATTCTGCTGGATGAGCCGATGTCCGCGCTGGACGCGGAAACACGGCTGACGCTGCGGGATGAAATTAAGGAAATTCAGAAGCAGTTTTCCACAACAATCATTTATATCACACATGACCAGGAAGAGGCTTTTGCCATGTCTGACCGTATTATGGTAATGGACAAAGGCAACATAGAGCAAATCGATACGCCTCGCAACCTGATTGATCATCCGGCAGGCGAATATATCAAACGGTTTGTGATTCATAACATACAACGAAAAATCGATTCGTTGATCCCCTATATGGGAGAACGGTCATGAAGGCAGTCAGTAAACGCATGGGCGCCGCACAGCTTTTGCTGCTGGCGTTTTTTGTGATTGCGGTCATTCTGCCTGTCGCGCGTATGCTCGTCTATATGGTGGATACGGACGTTGCCAAGCTGTTGACCTCGGATAGCTTTACAAAAGCATTGCTGAACTCCCTTGCCGTTTCTGCCACCACAACACTGATCGCTGTGCTGCTGGCATGGGGGCTTGCCTGGTGTGTGGTGCGCAGCAATATACGGTTTAAAGGACTTTTCGCAATATTGTTCATATTACCCATGCTCATTCCATCCATATCACATGGCATGGGGCTGGTCGTTTTATTTGGCGCGAATGGTGTTGTCACAAATTTATTGAGCCTTTCCAGCAATATTTACGGATTTTGGGGTATTGTAATCGGTTCCTTGATGTATTCCTTCCCTGTTGCATACCTAATGATTTCCGAGGTGTTGAGGTTTGAAGACAGCTCGCCATATGAGGCAGCGGTGGTTCTCGGCATTTCCAAGCCACGGCAGATCACAGCCATTGCCTTCCCGTATTTGCGCAAACCCTTGGTTGTAACAGCATTTGCCGTTTTTACGCTGGTCATTACCGACTATGGCGTTCCGCTCATGGTGGGCGGCCAATATACCACACTGCCTGTTATGCTCTATCAGGACGTTATCGGGCTGCTGGATTTTGGCAAAGGCAGCGCAATCGGCATGGTGTTGCTCATTCCTGCGGTCATCTCATTTTTAATAGACCTGCTGAACAAGGACAAAGGAAACACAACTTATGTGACAAAGCCCTTCCGCATCGCCAAAAACACGCCGCGCGATGTATTTGCAACCATTGTTTGTTTTGCGGTTGGGTTGTTCGTATTGCTTCCCATTGTAGCGTTTGCCATTTTGACCTTTGTAAAAAAATATCCCAGCGACATGTCGTTTACGTTGGATAACATTACCCGTACGTTCAATATGCAAGCGGGGACATACCTGGCAAATTCACTTTTGATTGCTGTGTGCGTTGCCGCCATAGGCGTGGTTGTTGCCATTGTAACAGCCTACCTGACGGCCCGCGTGCCCGGCAGGCTGCCAAAATCATTGCATCTTTTTTCCATTACATCGCTGGCCATCCCCGGTATTGTGCTTGGGTTGTCCTATGTCTTGTTTTTTAAAGGATCGTTTATCTATGGCACGTTGGCAATTTTGATGCTGGTCAATATGGTACACTTTTTTGCCTCGCCCTACCTGATGATGTATAACGCGTTTTCCAAGATGAATAAGAACCTGGAAGCAGTGGGCGCCACGCTGGGCGTAAGCAGGCTGCGTATCATATTGGATGTATTCCTGCCGCAAACAAAATCCACCATCGCGGAAATGTTTTCTTACTTTTTTGTCAATTCCATGATGACTATTTCTGCAGTATCATTTTTGGCGACAGTGTCCACACGCCCACTCTCGCTGATGATCACTACCTTTGAGGCACAAATGATGCTGGAGGGGGCAGCGTTTGTGTCCTTGCTTATTTTGGCGATTAACCTGCTCTTAAAGGGCGGTATTAACCTGTATAAAAGCCGTATGCAAAAAAAGGAGGCCGCATGAGCATTACCCGAAACCAATTTGACATTCTGACTGTGCTGGAAAAATCGCCGAAGCTGGCCACCCAGCGCGAGATTGCGCAGGAATCCAAGCGTTCGCTGGGCACTGTCAACAAAACCATGCAAGAGTTGATCCAGCTTGGCTATGTAAGCCAAGAACGCATTACTCCGGCGGGGCAAAACGCCTTGGAGCCTTACCGCGTAAAGCGCGCGGTTTTTATCGCCGCAGGCTTTGGTACCCGTCTGGTGCCTATTACGCTCAACACACCCAAGCCCTTGGTGCGGGTAAACGGAACGCGCATTATTGATACGCTGCTGGACGCTGTAACGGCAGCAGAGATTGAAGAAATTTATATTGTGCGTGGCTATCTGGCCGAACAGTTTGACCAGCTTTTGTATAAATACCCCAACATCCGGTTTATCGAAAATCCGGCCTATAACGAAACCAACAATATATCCTCCGCTATGTGTGCGCGTTATCTTTTGAAAAACGCATATGTGCTGGAGGCTGACCTGCTGCTCTATAACCCCGCGCTCATCACCAAATACCAATACATTTCCAATTACCTTGGTGTGCCGGTAGACCGGACGGACGATTGGTGCTTTCATACAAATGGACGGCAAATCACCAAAATGACATTGGGCGGAACCGGTTGCCATCATATGTTTGGGATTTCTTATTGGACAGAAGACGCAGGGGCGCATATGGCGGAAGATGTAAAAAAAGTTTATGAGATGCCCGGGGGGAAAGAGCGCTTTTGGGATCAGGTCGCGTTGGAGTATTGCCTGAAAAATTATAAGGTGGAAATACGCGAATGTTCCTTTGAAGACATTGTGGAAATTGACACATTCCGCGAGCTGAAGGCGCTGGATAAAACATACGGGGATATTTGACCACCTAGTGCTATGCGTTTGCTCATAATACATTGTATAATATGCTATGTGCTGGATGATTGACAAAAGAATTTGTTGTCGGTATAGTAGAAGTTGTGGTATTTTGGATGCCGCAATTTTTAATATTGGGTGTATGACTGGAATATGGAAAAATTGAAACGTTTTTTTACGGACGACCGTCCGCTTAAGACAAAGGTACTGATTGCGCTGGTCGCCAGCTTTGGCTGTTGCTTCACTTTTTTTATTTTTGGGCCGCTGGATCTGGCAATATACAACGACTCGCTTATCCCGTTTGACTTTGCAGACTACCTGCCCATTGCACTGGGTGTAGGCTTGTTGTTTATGGCAGTCCTGTTTGCGATTTTTATGTTTGTCAAAAACAGGGGGTTTGATATCCTCATATCTTTATTTGTCGGCATATTGATTGCCGGCTATGTGCAGGGTACCTTTTTAAACGGATACCTGGGGGAAATGACAGGAGACGCAGTAGACTGGGCGGCTCTACAGACGCAAACCATTGTAAACGCCTTGGTGTGGATTGGCCTGATTGCCATTCCATTTCTGGTACTCCGGTTTGCCAAGGCCGCCTGGAGCAAACTGGTGGTGCTGGTGCCTGTCGCGCTGGTTGCCATGCAGCTCGTCGGCCTGGTCTCAACCGTAACCGTTTCTGGTGTAATGGAGACACATAAGTTGCGGCAGGACGAACCTGCCCCCGGGTTTTTATCAACGCAGGGGCTGTTTGAGTTGTCCTCCGAAGACAATATTATTTTGTTGATCCTCGACCGGCTGGACGTCGATTATACACAAGAAATCCTTGCCGAAGACCCAGACTACTTTGCACCGCTGGATGGTTTCACTTATTATACCAATAATACTTCACTCTACAATCAAACCTATCCTTCGGTGGCCTATATGCTGACCGGGGAAGAAACGGATATCCGCACTCCTAAAAAAGAGTATCTGACGCAGGCATGGGAAAACGCCACATTCATACCCACACTGCAGCAAAACGGGTATGTCGCGCGGTTGTATTTTGACCATAGTTCTGTTTACACTGATATTGCACAACTGGAAGGAATTGCCGACAATATTGCACCCGGGGAAAAGCAAATTCGCTTCCGTGCGGCCAATTCTGGTATGCTCAAGCTTTCCGCATACCGCTATGCACCATATTTGCTGAAGCCATACTTCTGGAGCCCGGCCGACTTCAGCCCAACGGTAGGATATGTAAGCGACCAGGTTCCTTATGTCATCGACGATTATGGGTTTTCTCAGGCATTGCAAAATAGCGGCATCACATTACAGGACCGGGCAAATTGCCTGCAATACTATCATCTTTCGGGTGGGCACGGGCCGTTCACCATGGATGAAAATGGGCAACTTATAGAGGGCGCCAACTATATCTCACACATCAAGGGTTGTTATACCACTATATACGAATATATACGGCAAATGAAAGAACTTGGCATTTATGAGGATGCGACCATTATCATCACCGGAGACCACGGTGCGTTACCAGACAACGCAGCCCCCAGCAGCGCCGTCTTGCCAGCACTTTTTGTAAAGCCTTCGGGCAGTTCCGGTACACCGCTTGAGGTCAGCCATGACGCTGTGAGTGATTCCCAGCTACGCGCCTCCCTGTTGGCATATGCAGGCATCGATTCCTCCGCGGAAGGCGAGACCTATGAAGAAGCGATTGCAAACCACTCCAACGAGGTGCGTCATTACATTTACCTATATGACAACCTGGCCAGACGCTCCAATGTGTGCACATTCGATATTTTTGGCGATGCCAACGATTATGAGAACTGGAAGATAGCTGACCAATATGAAGTAGAAGCGCAACCCTGGTAACTGAATAAAGCCAAAAATTGATATGAGGCAGGCTGTTGGAACAATCCGCCCTGGAATTTCCAGTAGCCTGTTTTTTGTGTTTGAAAAAAATTTCGCTGAATTTTGGCATACTAATATTATGATACAACCGTTTTCCACCGCCATTTAGCTGCAATGGCCACTCCTGATTTACATTCCGATAAAAAGGGAGTATACTCTGAAGTAACACTTTTTTGTGGAGGAAATACAATGCCAATCACAGAGAACCTGATTAAAAACGCACAAAACTATGCGCATGAAGTTGCACTTGTAGAGCTGAATCCGGAAATACAAGAGCGCCATGAACGCGCATGGAAGGAATATGAGCTGGTGGAGCCGGGTCATGCCAAGGGCTATCGGTTTGAGATCTCCTGGAAGGAATTCAACGAAAAAACCAATCGGTTTGCAAATTACCTGCTGAGGCAGGGGATCGGCAAGGGTAACAAGGTCGCCATATTGCTGATGAATTGCCTGGAGTGGCTGCCCATTTATTTTGGCATTTTAAAGACAGGTGCTGTTGTTGTGCCCCTCAATTTCCGCTATACAGCAGAAGAGATAAAATATTGCCTGGGACTTTCCGAGTCAGATATGCTGGTGTTTGGCCCGGAGTTTATTGACCGTATTGAGGAGATTAAGGATGACATTCCCCAGGTAAGGGGGCTGATTTACGTAAACGATCAAAGCCCGGCGTTTGCCACGCGGTATGACGAGCTTGTGGCAGAAATGCCGGTGGATGAACCAAATATTCCTTTGACTGATAACGAGGATGCGGCTATTTATTTTTCATCCGGTACAACAGGCTTCCCCAAGGCGATTTTGCACACGCACAGGAGCCTTGTATCCGCCTGCGAAACAGAGCAAAACCACCATGGGCAAACGCATGAGGATGTGTTTTTGTGTATTCCGCCGCTATACCACACGGGTGCAAAGATGCACTGGTTCGGCAGCTTCCTTACGGGGGGCAAGGGCGTGATACTGCGCGGCGTAAAGCCCCGCTGGATTCTTGATTCCGTAAGCAGGGAGAAAGCAACCATTGTGTGGCTGCTTGTGCCGTGGGCACAGGATATACTAGATGCGATAGACGACGGGCGCGTGTGCCTGGATGATTATGATCTTTCACAGTGGCGGTTGATGCACATTGGCGCACAACCCGTGCCGCCCAGCCTAATCCGCAGGTGGAAAAAGCATTTTCCAAACCATGCGTATGATACTAACTACGGCCTTTCTGAGTCCATCGGCCCCGGTTGCGTGCACCTTGGCATGGAAAACATCCACAAGGTTGGCGCCATCGGCGTACCCGGCTATAACTGGGAGGCCAAAATTGTGGATGAACACGGCATAGAGGTGACGGACGGGGAAGTGGGCGAGCTGATTGTAAAAGGCCCCGGGCTGATGAAATGTTACTTTAACGACGAGGAGGCCACCGCCGCGTCCCTAAAGCACGGCTGGCTTTTTACCGGCGACATGGCAAAAAAAGATGAGGATGAGTTTATTCACCTCGTAGACCGCAAAAAAGACGTGATTATCTGCGGTGGAGAAAACATCTATCCCGTACAGATAGAGGATTTTCTCCGTTCGCATGATGACGTGAAGGATGCGGCTGTCATCGGTATGCCCGACCACCGCCTGGGCGAGATTACTGCCGCTATCATAGAACTAAAACCGGGCAGCAGCTGCACGGAAGAGGATATGTCCTATTTTTGCAAGAGCCTGCCACGCTACAAGCGTCCGCGACGCATCATTTTTGCGGAGGTGCCGCGCAACGCCACAGGCAAAATAGAAAAACCCAAGCTTAGGGAGACCTACTGCGGCGAATCGCTTGTGGAAGCACAAACAAAAGCGTAAGCTTTGATTTGGCGAACTTCATCCTGAAAGAAGGCTTTTCCTAATGAAACGTTATCTTGTTGGGCTTTTGGCTTGCTTTGCCATTGCCGTTGCCGCATGGCTGCTGGGAAACCTGCTCCCCGTTGTGGGCGGGCCGGTATTCGCAATAGCAATCGGCATGGTGTTGGCAGTGCTTTTCAAAAAAAGGGACTATGCGCAGCCCGGTATTGATTTCACTTCAAAAAAAGTATTGCAATATGCCGTGATACTGCTGGGGTTTGGCCTAAACCTTTCTGTGATACTGGAAACAGGGGTTCGTTCGCTGCCCATCATCCTTACCACCATCGCCGTTGCCCTGTTTGTTGCATACATCCTGCACAAAGCATTGCGTATTCCCGGGAAAATCTCCACGCTTGTGGGCGTGGGCTCTGCTATTTGCGGCGGTTCCGCTATTGCCGCCACCGCGCCTGTCATCGATGCCAACGATGAGGAGGTCGCCCAGTCCATCTCCGTCATTTTCTTTTTTAATGTACTCGCTGCCGTGCTGTTTCCCGCATTGGGTGGCTTGCTGGGGTTCGACACTGCTTCGGGGGAGGCCTTCGGCATCTTTGCCGGCACCGCCATCAACGATACTTCCTCTGTAACAGCCGCGGCCGCCACATGGGATTCCCTCTATCATTTAGGCTCGGCCACACTCGACATGGCCGTCACCGTCAAGCTAACGCGTACGCTGGCCATCATTCCCATCACCTTATTCCTCGCGTTTTTTCGCACGCGCAAAGAAGCCAAAACAGGCAAAGCGGGCAACAAAGTCCGGCTGGGCAAGATTTTTCCGTTTTTTATCCTTTGGTTTATCCTGGCGTCTGTCATCACAACCATTGCCACACACTTTGGCGTGCCTGCCGATTTTTTCCTGCCGTTCAAGGATCTCAGTAAATTCCTCATCATCATGGCCATGGCGGCCATTGGGTTGAATACAAACATCGTGAAATTAATAAAAACAGGAGGGAAGCCCCTGCTCATGGGATTTTGCTGCTGGGTCAGCATCACTGCTGTCAGCTTGCTGGTGCAGCACTTTACGGGAATATGGTAGGCCGGCATCTTGCGGCTCTCACACAAGGCCACTAATGCCCTTTACAACCTCGCCCGCCATAACCAGCCCGGCAACAGACGGCACAAACGCCACGCTGCCCGGCGTACTTTTACGTAGGCTATCCGGATTTTCTGATGCTTGGGTATACGGCTTTAGCGGTTCCTCTGTGGAATAAACCACCTTCAGCGTGGTTATGCCACGCTTTTTCAGCTCACGCCGCATTACCTTGGCAAGCGGGCACACCGATGTTTTATAAAGGTCGGCTACCTCAAACCTGGTGGGATCCAGCTTGTTGCCCGCGCCCATGGAGCTGATAATAGGAACACCCGCCGCGTGTGCCTGTTCAATCAGCGTCAGCTTGGACGAAACGGTGTCAATCGCGTCCAAAATATAAGAATAGCCGGACAAATCAAACTGCCCGGCGTTTTGTTCCGAATAAAAAACTGAATATGTTTTCACATTTGCCTGTGGGTTAATACTGTGGATGCGTTTTTTCATCACGTCTGTTTTTTGTTTACCCACCGTTTTCTGTGTCGCGATAATCTGCCGGTTGATGTTGGTGACATCCACTGTGTCGCTGTCAAACAGCACAAAGCCACCCACACCGCTCCGCGCAAGCGCTTCCGCCGCATACGACCCCACACCGCCTACGCCAAACACTGCCACCGTGGCGGCCTCCAGCTTTTGCATGGCTTCTTTGCCAAGAAGCATTTCTGTCCTCACAAACTCATCCATATTTAAAACAATAACCCGAAAGACCCAAAAATAACAAGTTTGACTACCAAATCAATATTCTGTTTCTTCCTCTTCGTGCTCCCCAATATCTGTCTTGGGCTTCTCCAGCCCTTCAATTTTGATATTGTGCTTTTCCGCATAGTCCCACAGCGCAGCCTGTATGGCCTCCTCCGCCAACATGGAACAGTGAATCTTCTGAGCGGGCAGGCCGTCCAGCGCTTCCAGCACGGCGCGGTTTGTCACCTCCAGCGCCTGCTGCACCGTTTTGCCCTTTACAAGCTCTGTCGCCATGCTGCTCGTCGCCACGGCAGCGCCACACCCAAATGTCTTGAATTTCACATCGTTGATAATACCCGTTTTGTCGTCGATGTCAAGATAAATGCGCATAATGTCACCGCATTTGGCGTTGCCCACCGTGCCCACGCCGCTGGCATGTTCTATTTCCCCCACGTTGCGCGGGTTTTGAAAATGATCCATTACTTTTTCCGAATACATTGTGTTTTTACTCCTTATTCCAACTCTTCTTTAATTTATTTGTTCTTCTTCAAATAATCCTCATACAACGGGGATAGGCCACGGATTCTTTTCACAATCTCCTTTAGGCAATCCACCGTATAATCGATCTCTTCTTTTGTATTGTACGCGCCTATCGTCATGCGCAACGAGCCGTTTGCCCTCTCGTGGGAAATCCCACATGCCAGCAGCACATGCGACGGATCCAGTGATTTTGTGGTGCACGCCGAGCCGCTGGACGCGCAAATGCCTTTGCTCATCAGGTCTAAAAGCAACGACTCGCTCTCCACAAAGCGCACGCTGAAGTTCGTGTTTCCGGGCAACCTGCTTTTTTGGCACCCGTTCAGCGACACCTCTTCTATTTCCGTTGTCACCCGCTTAATCAGGTGGTCGCGCAGCTCCATTTCTTCCTTCGCACGCTGCTCCATATTGGCAAGTGCAATCTCCACCGCCTTGCCAAACCCCACAATACCCGGCACATTTTCCGTGCCCGCACGCCGGCCGCGCTCTTGCGCCCCGCCATGAATAAACGATTTTGTCTTAATCCCCTTACGGATATATAAAAATCCAATGCCCTTTGGGCCATACAGCTTGTGTGCACTGGCGCTCATCATGTCGATATTCATTTTGTCCACATCAATAGGCACCTGGCAATACGCCTGCACCGCGTCCGTATGGAACAATACGCCGTGCTCTTTGGCAATCGCGCCAATTTCCTTTACCGGCTGCAATGTGCCAATCTCGTTGTTGGCAAACATCACGGAAATAAGGATCGTATCCTCCCGGATCGCTTTTTCCAGCTCATCCAGCTTTATGATGCCGTCTTTGTCCACACCCACATAGGTCACTTCAAAGCCGCGCTTTTCAAGGTATTGGCAGGAGTGCAATACGGCATGGTGCTCCACCGCCGAGGTAATGATGTGTTTGCCTTTGTCCTGATATGCCTCTGCCGTGGCAATCAGCGCCCAGTTATCTGCCTCTGTGCCGCCCGCCGTAAAGTAAACATCATACTTCTCCGGGTCATCATATTTTTGGGCGCCAATGCTTTCCACAATGATATCGCGCGCCTCTTTAATCGCTGCAGCACTCTTGTGCGCCAGCGTATAAAAGCTGGATGGGTTTCCATAATATTCCGAAAAATAAGGCGCCATGGCCTCCGCCACTTCCGGCCTTGTTCGCGTTGTCGCCGCGTTATCCAAATAGATCAATTTATCCATGCTGCACCTTCCTTTCATGCATTCCTTCTTCTATCAGTGATTGCAGGCTCATTTGGTCCACAATCATATTTACCCCATCATTGATACGTTTCCACAATGTTTTTGTCACGCACGAATCCGCATCCGTGCACGCGCCTTCTATACCCGGGCAATCCACCGGCTCTATGCTGCCCTCCAACGCGCGCAACACATCGCCCACCCAAATCTCGTCTGCGGGCTTTGCCAGCGTATATCCACCACGCGCGCCGCGTGTGCTCACCACAATCCCCGCTTTTTTCAGCTTGGCCATCAGCTGTTCCAAATACCCTTCGGAAATATCCTGCCGCTGCGCTATGCTGTTAATAGAAACCGCTTCCTCACCGCTATTTACGGCAAGATCCACAAGCGCACGCAATCCATATTTCCCTTTCGTCGATAATTTCATATCTTCAACCTTCGCTTTTTATTACACATCATCCCGCTACAAAACACATTTGTTTATATCCTAGCGTTTTACTATGATATTAATACACGCTTGCCATTCTGTCAAACAAAAAATTTTTAAATATTTCTGAACAAGGAAAGTATTCCGACAAAATGCGTTTTTTACATATGAATGTTTACTTGCACGCACCCCGCAGGAAATGATGTATGCGGCCATGTTTCTCCCCGCTTTAAATCCATTGCCCAAAGCCGCGCCGGCACCGGATGGCAGCCTTGTAGCGGCTTGCACGATATAGATGCCAATGATACAATATATGAAAGAAGTTGGAGGTGTTTTCATGAAAAAATGTATAAAATGTGAGCGCGCCATCAGCGACGACGCCAAATTCTGCACAAAATGCGGTACGCGCCAGCCAGCGGATACGCCCCACGTCTTTTGCTCACAATGCGGAAGAGAGCTGCCCTCGGACGCTATTTATTGTGCCTATTGCGCACAGCCGGTAAACCCAAAAAACACACCGCGCGCCACAGCTCCCATTGCTCCGGCACACAACGCTCCTGGTGTTGTGGTAACCATTTCAGAACGGGAAAAAATATCGGCAATATTTTGGGCTATTGTCGGTGTTTTGCAACTAATTTGCGGTTTTATCTGGATTCCGTTTGATATTAGCGGTTTGATTTTCCTGGGAATCGGCGCGCTAAACCTTTGGAGCGCTTATAATTCGTTCAAGTTTTCAAAGAGAATATTAGGGGAGCCTGTCGGCATCCTTTTACGATATGAAAAAATAGTGGCCTTTGTCATCACTCTTGTGTATAACCTCATCATCTTTATCATCGGCCTGGTGGAAATAAACGCTTTTGCCATAATCATAGGCTTGTTTGCGGTTGTCGTTTCCGCTCTCGATATCAGGCTGCGCAGCTTTGTATTGCAAAACCGGGAAGAACTGGCACAGCTGGAACTTCGGAATCAATAATCCCCCCCGTCCCACAGCCCTATGCCTCGAATAAATCCTTTGCCGCGCCACAGCTTGGGCAGGTGAATTCCTCCGGCACATCCTGCCACTTTGTGCCTGGGGCAACGCCCACGGCAGGCGCGGATTCGTCCTGGTTTTTGTGCCAGCCGCAGCCTGTTTTCAGCATAGCATTATAGTTGGGCGCCATTCGCTTTTCCGGGACGCCCTTTTGTTCATCAAACATATAGCCGCAATTTAAACAAATATACTTCATTGCTGCCTGCCTTATATCATTCTTTATTTATAAGCATAACATACCAAAACCGCGTCTTCTCCCAAGCTTCTTCATAAAGCCTTCCTTTTGCCGGAATTATCTTCGCAAGTTAAGCACAGTTTTGGGCAACATGGTATTTGCCACGCCACAGAAACAGCTCAGGCTGCTTCCATGGCCGGCAAAGCACACTCTTTTTTATTTGACTCCGCGCTACTGTGCAATTTCCAGCGCCAGCACCATCATATTGGTAAAGTCACGCTCGCATTCCTCTGGTGTAGAGAATTTGCCTACAAGTGGGCAATCGGACACAGTGGCAATACACAGCGCTTTCTTGCCAAAGCGCGCCGCGTTGGTGTACAACGCCGCGCTCTCCATCTCCACTGCCAGCACGCCCACCTTTTGCCAATCAGCAACACTCTGTGCGTCGTCATAAAAATAATCCGCGCAAAACAGGTTGCCCACTTTATAGGTTAAGTTCATCTTTTCCGCCTGCTCCACAGCCGCCTTCAAAAGACCAAAATCCGCGATGGGCGCAAACCGGCCCGGCAAACGGAACTGGTTGTCAAAATTGCTGGTGGTGCAAGACGCCTGCCCAATAACAATATCTCGCACATCAAGATCCGGATGGATGCCACCCGCCGTACCCACGCGGATGATGCTCTCCACACCAAGGTATTCATACAGGTCGTGCGAATAAATGCCCATGGACGGGCAGCCCATGCCGCTTGCCGTCACCGTAAGGCGCTTGCCTTTATAAGTACCCGTATAAACAGGGATGCCGCGGATGTTGCTTATTTGTTCAAAATTTTCCAAATACGTTTCCGCAATGAATTTTGCCCGCATCGGGTCACCGGGCATCAGCACCGTTTTTGCATATTGCTCGGGTTCTCCTGCGTAAAAAATGGAAGGTGTCGCCATAGAATTTTTCCTGCCTTTCAATTTTTCAAATATACATAGAATTATAGTATAAATTGGTAAAATCTACAAACTTTTTTAGCCCGCGCCTCTTTAACTCCACATAGCGATTGTGAGGGCTATCTAGCTTATTGCCATACTCCGCGCAAAAACAGTTCTTTGCTTCCCATACCCCTTTTCTGCCGCCTCCCAAAGCATAGCTGCCTGCCTGCCCCACCCCTGTATCAGTATAAAAACCCCCTGTGGCTTTATTCATAAATTATTAAGTGTTTACCACTGGTTTGTTACGGCATTTTCTGATAGAATAAATCATACTTTGGGATATCGGAGAGGCGCAGGCATGGAAGATGATCAAAAAACGCAGGTGGAACGGTTTACCCCCGATAACGCGCAGGGTCTCTCAAGCGCGCAGGTAGAAGCGCGTGTTTCGCAAGGCCTCACCAATAAATACGACAATAACAAAACTAAAAGTTATCGGCAGATTTTTAAAGATAACCTACTCACTTTCTTTAATATTTTAAACGTTGCCTTAGCGATTTTTGTCATTACCTCCGGGTATTACAAAGACCTGGCGTTTTTGATTGTTATTGTGGCAAACACTGCCATCGGCATTATACAGGAGATTAACTCCAAGCGCACGTTGGACAAGCTCTCCCTTTTGGTCGCTTCCAAGGTGCCTGTTATCCGCGACGGTGTGGAAAGCGAAATTTTTGCAAACAATCTTGTGCTGGACGATGTGATGCGGCTGAAGACAGGTGACCAGCTTGCCGCGGACGGTATTTTAACAGAGGGCTATCTTGAGGTAAACGAATCGCTGCTTACAGGCGAGTCGGACACCGTAAAAAAGCACCCCGGTGATTTCCTGTATTCGGGAAGCTTTGTCATTTCTGGCAGTGCCTATGCACGTGTAGACCGCGTAGGTGAGGAAAGCTTTGCAAATAAGATTTCCACCAGCGCCAAAGCCGCAAAAAAACGCCCCTCCGAGCTGCGCACTGCCATCAACAAAATATTACGCATTGTCAGCATCATCGTCATTCCTGTGGGTGTGCTGACGTTTGTCCGCCAATATTTGCTGGGCATGGAATACGCGCTGAATGTCTCCAAAACAACCGCTTCCATGATTGGCATGATCCCGGAGGGCCTATTCCTTATCACAAGCATCTCCCTTGCCACCAGCGCCGTCTACCTTGCGTATAAAAAGACATTGGTGCAAGACCTCTACAGCATAGAAACACTGGCCTATGTGGATGTGCTGTGCCTGGATAAAACAGGTACCATCACCGAAGGCACAATGCAGGTAGAAGAAATCATCCCCGTGGATCCAGAGGTAAACGTCCTTTTGGCACTTTCCAACCTGTGTGGCGCGTCAAAGGATGAAAACGCTACCATCTCTGCCATACGGGAGTATGCAGGCAGCAAGCATGATTTTTCGCTGCTGAAGGAAATTCCCTTTTCTTCCGCCCGAAAATACAGCGGCGCAAGCTTTGAAAAAGAGGGAACCTACATCATTGGTGCAATTGAGTTTGTATTCGCGGGCAGGGAAGATGACTTCCCCGGCTTGCGCAAAATAGCGGATTCTTATGCCGATCAGGGCAGCCGGGTGCTTGTGCTGGCGCACAGCCGGCAGACGCCACAAGAAATGGAAGTGCCGCCAGACGCGCGCCCGCTCTGCCTCATCCGCATTGCCGACCGCATCCGCGCAGAAGCACCGGGCACATTGGAATATTTCTACTCCCAAGACGTGGATATTAAGATCATCTCGGGGGACAACCCCAAGACCGTCTCTTATGTAGCACAACGCGCGGGCGTTAAAAATGCTGATAACTACATCGACGCTTCCACGCTGGAAACAGACGAGCAAATCGCCATGGCGGCTTTGCAATATAGTGTGTTTGGGCGTGTCACCCCCGACCAGAAGCAAAAGATGCTCGCCGCGTTGAAGCGGGCGGGACACACCACCGCCATGACCGGCGACGGCGTAAATGACGTGCTGGCGCTTAAGGAAGCGGATTGCAGCATTGCCATGGCGTCGGGCAGCAACGCGGCAAAGAATATATCCACCCTGGTCTTGCTGGATTCCAATTTCGCCAATATGCCCAGTGTTGTGTCGCAAGGGCGCAGGGTTATCAATAATATCCGCCGCGTAGCGACACTGTTTATCACAAAAACGATTTACTCTGTATTACTTGCTCTTTTCTCGCTGTTTTTATTCTCCAGCGGATATCCGTTCTCCACTGTGCAGCTTACGCTCATCAGCTTTGTCACCATTGGATTTCCTGCGTTTTTCCTGGCACTGGAGCCAAATAACGCGCCGATCAAGGGCAGCTTTTTAGTAGACGTTTTTGCGCGGTCACTTCCGGGTGCGTTGTGCGTCATTGTCAGCATCCTGATTATCAACGCCA
Organism: Christensenellaceae bacterium OttesenSCG-928-K19; assembly: GCA_030266015.1. GTDB lineage: Bacteria > Bacillota > Clostridia > Christensenellales > Christensenellaceae > UBA5399. Next base: position 15,134 of record JAJDHD010000005.1, read on the forward strand.
TTTCTGCCTTTATCCCATACTCCATGCAGGAGATCTCCACCATGAGCATGATCCTTGCTGTGGCGGCAGGCATGGTGGTTGTCGCACGGGTTAGTATGCCCTTCACCCGTTTTAGAATCGGCATATTCGCCGCCTCCCTCGGGCTGTTTGTCGCGTGTATGGTGTGGCCGTGGGCGCGCAGCTTTTTCAATATCGCCATGCTGCAATGGCATCAATGGCTTGTTATCATTGCTATCATTTGTGTCATGCCGCTCATCATGCGGTTTGTCGCCCGTGCTTTTCAAACGCTCGCAGCAAAATACGAAAAGAAATACGGCAAAAAGCCGGAGCCGTTCAGCGGGGATTTTGTGCAGGGCGGTAAGGACTTTTTGCAGGACAAGCTGCAACAGGCGACAAAAAAACTTCCACATAAAGAAAAAGAAGATAAAAACTAACTCCCTCTTGTTTTTATGCAGGAATCGTGTATAATTATCCGTAAAAGGAGGTTTTTTTGTATGAATATACAGGGCATCCCTGGCGGCGTGTGCGCAGCCAAAGGATTTAAGGCGGGCGGCATCCACAGCGGCATCAAGCCGGGAAGTGAAAAGCCAGACCTTGCCATGATACTATGTGAAACGCAATGCAGTACGGCGGCAGTCTACACACAAAACAAAGTAAAGGGCGCGCCCATCCTGTTGACGCAACAAAATATACAGAACGGCTATGCGCGCGGCATTCTTGTGAACAGTGGCAACGCCAACACCTGCAATCCGGACGGCATGGAGATCGCCCAAAAATGCTGCAATCTCGCGGCACAGGCAACCGGACTTGACGCAGCCGATTTTATCATCGCTTCCACCGGTGTCATTGGTCAGGCGTTGCCTTTGGAACCCTTTGAAAGAGGAATCCCGCAGCTTACGAGCCAGCTCTCCGCAGAGGGCAGCGGCGCGGCAGCGCGGGCCATTATGACAACAGATACCGTACCAAAAGAATTTGCCGTGGAGTTTACCCTGTCCGGCAAGGCCTGCCGCTTGGGTGGCATTGGCAAGGGCAGCGGCATGATCAATCCCAATATGGCAACTATGCTGGTGTTTGTTACCACAGACGCTGCCATAGAGCCAGCCTTGCTGCAGCAAGCCTTATCCGAGGTGACAGCGGTAACCTTCAATCAGATTTGCATTGATGGAGACACCTCCACAAATGATACGCTGGCGGTATTGGCAAGCGGCCTTGCGGGCAATCCTGTGATTACGGAAAGAAATGAAGATTACACCATGTTTTGTGCCGCGCTGCGGGATGTGTGCACCAAAATAAGCCGTGCGCTGGCGGCAGACGGCGAAGGCGCCACAAAGCTGCTGGAATGCGTGGTAAGCAATGCACGCACGGAAGAAACTGCGCTCGCCATTGCCAAAACAGTAATTGCCAGCGATTTATTCAAGGCCGCCATGTTTGGCGCGGATGCTAACTGGGGCCGCGTGCTTTGTGCCATTGGATACACCCCCGGTGATTTTTCCGCCGATCATGTCTCTCTTTCTCTAAAAAGCAAGGCGGGGGAGGTGTTGGTGTGCAAAGAGTCTGCCTACCATCCTTACAGCGAGGAAGACGCATCCCGCGTCCTTGCGGAAAAGGAAATACAAGTGCTCATCGATATGCACGATGGCAGCAAGTCCGGCACCGCATGGGGCTGCGATTTGACATATGATTACGTGAAAATCAACGGGGATTACCGATCGTAAGGATTTCCGTAATTGCCACGGTTATCTAGTTTTTCAATATCACAAAACAGAATCTATTTTGCGCAATACACAAAAAGCCCTCCTTTGAAAAAGAAGGGCTTTTGACGTTGGCGCTAGCTTTATTTGTGAAATATTGCTTTCTCGGGTGTAATCCGCATCAGGCAGATCTCGTCCCCTGCTTTCACACTTTTCAAAAGCTCCACCTCTACCTCGCAGCCAAATACATCCTCAAACAACACCTTACTGTATCCTGTTGTACATTGGCACCATGCCATATTGTCCAGCTTTTCCACCTTTGCCAGCATGGGGCAGGGGCAAAAAGGAAATTGCAGGTATAGCTGCCCCTCCTCCGCAAACAGCCCTGCGGCCTTCGCCTCCTCGCAGTTTGCAAAGCTTTCCAAATCATCCGCCGCGCAAAACAACCGCTCCACCAGCTCCTTTTTTTCCTGCATTCCATAGCCACACTGGCAACGCATTCGGATTTCCCTCACTTCTTTTTCGTTAAATTTTTCCTGCAACCGCCGCATGGAGCCGTTTACCCATTCCACGTCGCTTTCACCCTTTGCCCCGCCATATACAGCATAATTCGCCGTCTCTTCACCTCCGGCCGCCTTCACATTTTCATACAGCACCTGCTCTTGAATTTTTCTTATATCAAACATCATTTACCTCTTTTCTGTCGCCCATATCCGGGCATTAAAAAACCACGCAAAAATCCGGCTGCCTGCGTGGGTCTCTTCCGCTTTTCACCGTTTTTTGCTAACCAAAACAACACCATGCCTGCATGGGTTGCCCTTTTCTTTCAGTTTATCAGCGATAGATCGGATCAAGCATTGTGTCAATATTCCTTTCGATGAAACTATACTCACTATATCACCGGCAGCATTCACCGTCAAACACCGGCTGATATTAGCCTCGCTTTCGCAAAAATTCCAGTATCTGACGCGCGGCAGGTGGGCACCCCCCTATATTTTGAGATAATCCAGCCGCGCATTTGCCTATGCCAATACCATTTTTTTGCACATCCCGATATCCCTGGCCAATGCAGATTTCCCCCTGTTTTAAGGCATGTAGCCCGCTCTCGTCCTCCAGCCGGGCAAGCGCATGGATCAGGTTTGCATAGCAGGCCGAGCACGCGTCCTTTTCTTCTATATATTTTGCAAGCTGCTGCACCTTGCGCGAAGAAGTTTTTTGAGCCTTTGTTGTGTCTTTTCTCAGTGTCATGACGGTTGCTTCCGGCAGGTTTGCGCTACCCACGCCAAGCTCCTCCGCCAATTTGATATAACCGATTTCATACGGGTCATACCCCATTGCGTCGGCAATATACGCATCCACCAGCACAGGATCCCTCCCGCACAATACACGGTTCATGCGCACCGGATTGCCGCCTTCCTCAAAGTCAAGGTCCCCGCACAGGCTATCCACCAATATAAAATCTGTTTTGATTAGCGCATTCAGGTGGGCAATGGGCTTGTGCAGCCCCAGCGTGTGAAAATGCCGTTTTTCCGCATCCGAAATACATCCCTTCAGGTTTTTGAGCGCACCCGTCACTTGTGTTTGGCAATGCCCTTTTAAAACCGGCAGGTTGATGAGAAAATCCACCGTCAGCGTTTTGTCACTCAGCTCCATGGAAATGCCGCCACTCTGCTTTGCCGTGAATGTGTCACCCTTGGTGTCAAACAGCGGCACGCCGTATTTTTGGGACAGCGCCTCATAGCCGCACGCCTTAAAAGCGCGGCGCGTGCTGTCGCCAATCCACGAGCCTTCAAGTATCAGCAGGTTTTTGTGTCCGTTTTCCTGCAAATATTCTATCAAGGCGGCCACAATCTCCGGCGAGGTTGTGGCACCCTCCTGACACGGGCGCGCCACCACAAGATTGGGCTTCATGCCAATGAGCGCGCCGGGCTGTATACCCTCCGCAAGCCGCGCTTTCTCCAGCAGCTCCTTTACCATAGGCTTCACATCTTCGCCATAGGTCACCAGTAATTCCTCTTTGCGCATCTGTCCCCTCCTGCTTTTTGATGGTATCCCGTACTGTTTTTATGTTATACTATTCCTTGATGGAAAACAATAAGCAATCAAAACACAGGCCGTCTGTGTTTATCATTCTTGTAGCGATATGCGTGGCAGGTATTGGCGCGCTGGTGGGTGGCGTGCTGTATATGCTGCTGAATGTAGAAAATGACGCGTTCCGCTGGGTGCTTGTGGCGTTGTGCCTGCTGGCGGTGCTTGTCGTTGTTTTGTTTTTGCTGGGCATTTTTACCATGGTTTTTTCCGCAAGGTCAAAAAAACCACTGGGCAAGGCTGGCCGGTTTTTTATGCGGCGTGTTTTTGCATTATACCCTGCCGCAATCGGACTGGGGCGTGTGTTTGGCATTTCCAAAAGCGATGTACAGGAATCGTATGTGAACATGAACAACCGGCTGGTGCGCTCCTGCAGGCTGGCATTGCAGGGAACCGAAATTGCCGTGCTTGCGCCACACTGCCTGCAAAAAAACACTTGCAACCTGCGCGTAACACAGGATGTGGCAAACTGCCAGGAATGCGGCAAATGTGATATCGCGGCATTGAAGCAGCTTTGCGGGCGGCTGGGCGTGCACCTTGTGGTGGTGACGGGCGGCACGCTGGCAAGAAACCATGTGAAGGCTGTGCGCCCAAAGGCCATTGTTGCCGTGGCGTGCGAGCGCGACCTTTCCTCTGGCATTATGGACGTATTCCCCATTCCCAGCCTGGGGGTGAAGAACAAGCGCCCGGAAGGCCCGTGCGTGAACACACGGGTGGATGTGGATAATGTGGAGGAAGCCATTCGCTTTTTCCTGAAGGATCAACCGTAATATGGTATACTGTCAATAGAAACCAAAAGGGGATGAAGTATGGACAATGATAAACGGATCGCCGTGCTGATAGACGCGGACAATGTTTCCGGCAAATATATCCAGCCAATCTTGAACGAGGTGTCGAACTATGGCACGCCTACATACAAACGCATCTATGGAGACTGGACAAAACCGCAACTTGCATCGTGGAAAAAGAACCTGCTTAATTATTCCATCACACCCATCCAGCAATACAGCTACACCGTAGGCAAAAACTCCACGGACGCGGCGCTTATTATTGACGCGATGGATATCCTTTATTCCGGCAATGTGGACGGGTTTTGCATTGTGTCCTCGGACAGTGACTTTACCCGGCTTGCCTCCCGCCTCCGGGAAGCGGGCATGTATGTGATTGGCATGGGCGAGCAAAAAACGCCTGCCCCCTTTCGTGTGGCTGTGGAAAAATTCATTTACCTGGAGGTGCTTACCTCCGGCGAAGATGAAAAAGAAAGCGGCGACACCGAAGCGGAAAAGACGGACTCAAAAAGCAAATCCAAATCAAATGTGATGAGCACGCGCAGGCTGGTGAACGTGCTTAAAGCCATTATAAGCGAGCTTTCGGACGACGAGGGCTGGGCACACCTGAGCGCAGTGGGCAATGTGCTAAACCGTCGCCACCCGGATTTTGATACACGTAACTATGGCTATGCCAAAATGTCTACTTTGATGAAATCATTAAAGCAATTCGAGGTACAGTCACGCAATACAGGGGATTCGCACCAAACTCCGGTTTATGTGAGGGTGAAGTGAGAAAACTCAATTTTATGTAGATCTATTGAAGAATCCATCGTTTTATGGGTTCTTTTTATTTGCTTTCAAAATACCGTACAATGCCATTGCACAATCCACGCGCACATTTATTTTGGTATTCGTCGGAAACCAGCAGCTCATCCTCTGTGGGATTGGACATATGCCCCATTTCGATGTTACACACGGGCACTGTGCTCCAGTTAAAACCTGTTTGGTCGCTACGCTTGCTAACGCCCATATTGTTTGCACCCGTCGCATCGATAAACGCCGCGAGAATATATTCCGCTGCTTCCAGGCTTTGCGCCTGTATTCCTTCTGTATAGCCACCAGAGGGCACAAGGATGAACGCGCCTTTATCCGACGAATTATCACTTCCGTTGCAATGCAGCCGCAAGACAAGGTCTGTGCCTGCTTCATTCATCATAAGCGCCCGCTCGCTGTTGGAAATATCAACATCCGCTGTTTCCCGCATCATCAGCACCGTTGCCCCCTGCTCTTCCAGTAAATCACGCAGCTTCAACCCCACTTGAAGATTAACCACATGCTCGTCCACACGCGAGGATACACCTGCTGTGCCGGATGTTACCCTTGCCTTTGTTTCACCCGAACCGGGAGCGGTCGGCTCCTGGCTGGAACTTCCTTTGCCCTGGTGGCCTGGGTCTAGGCCGATCAATATGCCCGCAAGCGGCGCCACGCATTCTTTTGCATCTCCTGAATACAAAAGCTCGCGCGTGGCATCACCGGCAATACCATCCGCATCAAGGCCGTTTTGCCGCTGGAACAGCCGCACCGCTGTTTGGGTAGCGGGGCCATAATACTCCGTCGTCTCTTCTATTTTCAGGTATCCAAGTTCTTTTAGCCTGCTTTGCAGCTCTTTTACAGCCTCGTGAGTCACGCCGGTTTTCAGGTCCGGCGTAGGTGTTGGCGTAGGGGACGGGGTGGGTGTTGGGGTAGCGGTCGGCGTAGGTGTTGGCGTGGGTGCAGGAGTAAGCTCAGGCGTCACGGTTTGCTCTGCCATCTGCTCTTGCGGCTCATTTTGCGTACAGGAAACAAGCAACATCAACGCTGCCATACATAATAAAACAATCAGGAATAATTTTTGTTTCATATCAGTTCCGGTTTTTGAGGAAATCAAACAACCCTTCCAGTTGCTCTTTGTTGTAATAATCAATAGAAATGTGGCCGCGATCCATGCTACCGTGAATTTTCACCTTTGTTTCCAGCGCTTCGGAAAGCTGGCTTTGCGCGTCCTTAATCTCCACAGGCACATTTTTCTTTTCTTTTGCTTTCTTCGCCTTTGGCGCCAGCATATCTTTCACCATCTGCTCGGCCTGCCGCACAGAAAGCTCCCGCTGGCATACAAGTGCCGCCGCGCCTTCTATTTTGCCATTATTTTCCAAAGGCAACAGGCAGCGTGCGTGCCCTGCAGAAAGCCTGCCCTCGCGCACCATGTCCTTCACGCTATCCGGCAATCCCTGCAAACGCATCAAGTTTGCAATTGCGCTGCGCGATTTGCCCACGCGTTTTGCCACTTCCTCCTGTTTTAGGCCATAGTCATCCACAAGCTGCTGCAACGCGGCCGCCTGCTCCATAGGGTTCAGGTCTTCGCGCTGTATGTTCTCTATCAGTGACAGCTCCAATATTTCCTGATCGGAGTAATCCTTTACCAGCACGGGAATCTGTTTCAACCCGGCAATTTTTGCCGCGCGAAAACGGCGTTCTCCCGCAACAATGGTATATCTTCCGTCTTTTTCGTATACAATAACCGGCTGCATGATACCATGCACAGCAATAGACTGCGCCAGCTCGTTCAGCTTTTCTTCATCAAACTTTTTGCGCGGCTGGCCCTGGTTATTATCCAGAAGAAGAATATCTATTTCCGTTACGTTGTCTTTTTGCGCGGCTGAGGTTTGTTCCTTCATCAGCGCGTCCAGCCCTTTGCCAAGTCCTCTTTTCATTATTTCAATCCTTCATTCCTCAAAAATTCATCCGCCAGTTGCAGATATGCCTCTGTGCCAAGGCAACGCTCGTCATACAAAAGTACAGGCAGGCCATAGCTTGGCGCTTCGCCAAGGCGCACATTACGCGGGATCACCGTTTGGTATACCTTGCTTTTAAAGAATTTACGTACCTCTTCCACCACTTGCAGCGATAGATTTGTGCGCCCGTCAAACATCGTCATAACAACGCCTTCCACCTCAAGGCCGGGATTCAGGCTTTGACGCACCAGCCGCACCGTATTCATTAGCTGGGACAATCCCTCAAGCGCATAATATTCGCACTGGATAGGCACAAGTATACGGTCTGCCGCGCACAGTGCATTGAGCGTTATCAACCCAAGCGAGGGCGGGCAATCCATGAAAATGTAATCGTATAGCCCCACAACATCCGCTATAGCGCGTTTTAGCATTGTTTCGCGCGCCATCATGGGCACCAGCTCCACCTCTGCGCCCACAAGGTCAATGTTTGCCGGCATCAGATCCAGCATTTTCATCATAGTGGGGCGGATTGCCTCCACCGCAGACGCCTGCCCCACCAGCACATCATAGGATGATTTTGATAATATGGCACGGTCTACCCCAAGGCCGCTTGTGGAATTGCCCTGCGGGTCAATGTCGATTAAAAGCACACGCTTGCCCATGCTGGCTACACACGCGCTTAAATTGATGGCTGTTGTGGTTTTGCCCACGCCGCCTTTTTGGTTTGCAATCGCTATTACTTTTCCCAATTCGTTCTCCTCCGGCAGGACATGTAAACGCTTTTGTTTCGCGTTATGCTGCGTAAAAAACGGCCCCTGCCTTTTGGCCGGATGCCGATGACGCCTGCCGCCTTTGTCTGTTATCCATTATACTGAACCCGTCTGTAAATTACAATGGCGATTTTTTGATTTGGCCATAATTACGCGGATATTTTTGTGGTGTTTTTTCTGTTTTTCGAAACACCAATACGGTACGGTCATAACCCTCCATCGGTGTTTTGACGCGGGTTTCCAGCTTAGTGCTCAATTGATTCATGGCATTTTTTGCACTTTCCAGTTCTTCTTTATAATTTGATTTGTATGCCAAAAAAAGACCGCCCGGCCTGACAAGCGGAACGCACAGCTCCAGCAGGGCCGGCAATGCCGTAACAGCACGCGACACGCAAACGTCAAACCACTCACGGCCTTCTGTCTTTGCGTAGTCTTCCGCGCGCTTATTTATGGTTTCTACTGTTATTCCAATTTCTGCCGCTGCTTTTTTGATGAAGTTACATTTCTTTTGTGAACCGTCCAACGCAAAGGGCCGAATATCTGTCCGCATAATTGCAAGCGGCACAATGGGAAAGCCGCCGCCGCTACCGATATCTAAAACACACGCCTCTTGCGGGATTTCTGTGTACGCATAGGCACTGTCAAAAAAATGCAGCAAGGCAGCTTCCTTTGGCTGGGTAATTGCGGTGATATTAAACTCCTTGTTTGCGGCAATCATCAAGTTATAGTATGACGTCATCTTTTCTGCCTGATCTTGGGAAAGCAGCACTTCCCCGCCCGCAAAGCTTTCTTTTAGATAATCGATAAATGTATTTGTCATCTTTTTGAATGTTTCACGTGAAACATTATTTTCTCCCGAGCCTTTTTACTTCTACTTAGTTCATTCGCGATTCAAAATTCTCAAGCAGGTTTTTCACAAACAGCCGAAGCTTTTATCGCACAACCAATTCTCACGAAGGGTGGCTTGCTCCTCAAGCCCGCGCCTAAACTTTACTCTTGCGCAAGCAAGTGTTCTCACCTCTTATGTTTCACGTGAAACATTCGGCTGCACAGAAGCAAGATGCACCAGCAAAACAGATATATCTGCCGGTGAAACACCCGAAATCCGCGAAGCCTGCCCCACATTTTCTGGCCGGATTTCCGTCAACTTGGCACGCGCCTCCAGCCTCAAGCCACTTATATGGGCATAGTTTATTTCTTTTGGTATTTTCTTTTTTTCTAAACTTGCAGCAACGTCTACCTGTGCCTGTTGTTTTTTGATGTATCCGGCATACTTTATGTTTGTTTCAATTTGCGCGCGCACGTCATCGGGCAGTGCTTTAAGATTTTTGTCAACCTCTTTCAGATCGTCATAATAAAATTCTCGTTTTAACAGCTCTGCCAGCCTCATGCCTTTGTGTGGCGGTTTTCTGTCATGCGTTTGATATAAAACATCCACAGCATCCGCTTGCAGGGATGTTGTTTGCAAATATTCCGTTTGGGATTGAATCATCTCCATCTTACGCATAAAGTGGCTATAGCGGGCATCATTTACCAGCCCTATATCCCTGCCTATTTGCGTCAGCCTTGCATCCGCATTGTCCTGCCGCAAAAGCAAACGGTATTCAGCGCGAGATGTCATCATGCGATACGGTTCGTTTGTTCCCTTTGTCACCAAGTCGTCAATCAAAACACCTGCGTATGCCTGGTCGCGCCCAAGCACAATGGGCGACTCTCCATCGATCAGCCTGCATGCGTTGACTCCAGCAATCAGCCCCTGCGCCGCCGCCTCCTCATATCCAGAGGTACCGTTAATCTGCCCTGCCATAAAAAGTCCGGGTACATCCTTTGCCTGCAGCGAAGGAAAAATGCGCGTTGGGTCTATGCAGTCATATTCGATCGCATAAGCAGGACGGACAAAGTGCACATTTTCCATACCCGCAACTGTCCTGTATAATGCGATTTGCACCTCAAGCGGCAGGCTGGAGCTCATGCCTTGCACATAAATCTCGTTTGTGTCCGCACCCTCCGGTTCCAAAAACATCTGGTGGCGCTCTTTGTCTGGAAATTTAACCACCTTGTCTTCTATCGAAGGGCAATAGCGCGGCCCTATCCCTTCTATCTTCCCGCTGTACAGTGGGCTTCTGTGTAGGTTTTCCCGTATCACTTCATGCGTTTTTTCGCAAGTATATGTAAGGTAACAGGGATGCCTGCGCACCTCCACATCCTCTGTCATAAAAGAAAATGGCGTTATTTTTTCATCTCCAAATTGGGGCTCTGTTTTTGAAAAATCGATGCTGCGCGCATCCACCCGTGCGGGCGTGCCTGTTTTAAACCGACGCAGTTCATAACCAAGGGACATTAGGCTCTTACTAAGCTCCGTAGCGGGAAAAAGGCCACTCGGCCCAGATTCCTTTTCATAATCTCCAATGATAATCTTTCCCTTTAAATAAACGCCTGTACACAAGATCACCGTCGAAGCACTATAAGTTACACCCATTACAGTAGTAACACCCGTCACCCTAGAATCACTTGTCGTGATTTCGCTTACCTCATCCTGTGCCAAAACAAGGTTTTCTGTGTTTTCCAACACATTTTTCATATAAGCCTGATATTTCTTTTTGTCTGCCTGTGCCCGTAGCGAATGCACTGCTGGTCCCTTTTTAGTATTCAGCATCTTACTTTGTAAATATGTCGCGTCTGCGGCAAATGCCATTTGCCCACCCAGCGCATCAATCTCCCGCACAATATGACCCTTTGCCGTACCGCCGATTGCGGGATTGCACGCCATAAGCGCAATGCTATCCATGCTGATTGTCAAAAGCAACGTTTTCTTTTTCAGGCGTGCACAAGCAAGGGCTGCCTCCACTCCGGCATGACCCGCGCCTACAATAATTACATCAAACGCTCCGCCAAAATACATACTCATTTTCCCAAACAAAACTTTTCGAAGATCCTGTCAATAATTTCTTCGCCCACTGTCTTCCCGGTGATTTCCCCCAAGGCTTGCCATGCTCCGTTCAAATCTATCGTCACGCAATCCATATCCATTCCATTATTCAATGCATCAATCGCATCGGAAATTTGCCCCGCAGCATTTCGCACTACCTCGCGATGCCGTGCATTTGTTATTACAAGTCCCTGCTCTATATCGCTGCCAATATTTGCCCGTTCATATAATTTCTCCTTCAGCAACGCAAGACCCTCGCCCGTCTTTGCCGATACAGAAATGCAATTTTTGACCCCAAACACATCAAAAACCTGCTTTTCTGAGAGGCTCTGAGATAAATCTAATTTGTTCAGAACGACCAGAACATCGTCTTCGGGTTTTTTGATTTGTCTGAACACAAATTCATCTTCGAGTGAACTTTTCGCTGTCGAATCAAGAACGAAAACAACGCATTTTCCATCATTTATCGCTTTTTTGCTGCGTTCTACGCCTTCGCTTTCGATTAAATCGTCTGTTTTTCGTATTCCAGCCGTATCGATCAAGTTAAATCGAATTCCTTTGTGCAAGTAAGAATGTTCGATCGTGTCCCTCGTTGTGCCCGGCACATCGGTTACAATTGCCCTGTCCACTCCGGTGAGTGCATTCAGCAGGGAAGACTTTCCAACATTTGGTTTTCCCGCAATCGTCACATCTAGGCCGTCCTTGATCAGCTTGCCTTTTATGTACGAGGCCTCTATTTCCTCTAACGTATTTTTTAACACCATCAAATCGGGCAAAACATTTTTTACAACAACAGGTTCAATATCCTCTTCGGGATATTCCACCGCGGCCTCCACCTGTGCCAATAAATCCGTCAGCTTATCCTGACAGCGATATGCCTCCCGTTTTAGCTCGCCTTCCATCTGCCGCAAAGATTCCTTTGCGCTCTGCTCACTGGAGGCAGAAATGAAATCACCCACGGCTTCCGCCTGGCTTAAATCCATCTTACCATTTAAAAAAGCGCGCCGGGTAAACTCGCCCGGCTGCGCCACGCGCGCGCCATTATCCAATACCGCGTCTAGCACACAGGACACGCCAACCTGCCCACCATGGCAATGCAGCTCCAACACATCTTCCCCTGTGTAAGAATGTGGCGCCTTAAACAAAACCGCATAGCACTGATCCAAAAGGGACGTACCCATTTTAACATCTCCAAAAACCATACGCGCGTGCTCCAGTTTTTGCGATTTGGAAAAAAGCCGCCCAGCAATAGCTTCCGCACCCGGCCCGCTTATCCGTATGATTGCAACCCCGCCATCTCCCGGCGGCGTCGCGATTGCCGCAATTGTTTCCCCGTTCATTTTATCCCGTAAAAAGAGGGCTTATTTGCTAAGCCCCCTTGTCCTTCCTGTTACCTTACTCAGCATCGTCCGCTGCCCTGTTGTTCCTCTTTTTGCGTATTACCACATGCCTATACGGCTCTTCGCCTTCCGAATAGGTCTCTACACGCGGGTTTGACTGCAATGTAGCGTGTAGTATGCGCCTTTCATATGGATTCATCGGCTCCAGCGACACAGGCTTTCCGTATTTTGTCACGTTATTTGCCAGCCGCTTTGCCAGTTTTTCCAGCGTTACCTCGCGTTTGTTGCGGTAATTTTCAGCATCCAGCATCACCTTGCGGTAGCCTTCCTTGCCCCGGTTTATTACAAGACCGGTCAAATATTGCAATGCATCCAGCGTATCCCCACGCCGCCCAATGAGCACAGCGGTGTCTTTGCCTTCAATTACAATCTTTACCTTGTCGTCCTCATTTGCTGTCGTTACACTGTTTGCGTCTATGCCCATCTTTTGAAACAGCTCATTCAAAAACAACTCGGCATCACTCTCGCCGACTGATACAGCCTTTTCCACAGGCTCGCTCCGTACAAATTCATGATCTCGGTGATCCCGGTCACGGTCACGCCGTGCACCACCGTTTTTATTGCCGCGCCTGCGGTTATCTCTATCCCTGTCTCTCTCCCGGCTGCCCCCGCGCTCCCTTTGCTCAGCCTCTGCCTGGGCAACTGCCGCCGCTTCTGCTTTTATGCTTTCCTCATCTTTTTTTGTAAGACGCACCGACGCGTTTTTCCCTATCCCAAAAAGGCCCTTGCTTCCCTCATGCAAAATCTCAATATGCACTTCGTCTATGCCAAGACCCATTTCATTCAATCCGTTAAATATAGCTTCATCAACTGTCTTGCCTTTTGCTTCAATACTTTCCACGTTAAAAACCTCCTCCGGGCATTAAGCAACACCCTGCGGGATTGCCGCGATTTATGAAATAATGATTTCTTTTTCTTTCTTTCGTTTTTCGTCTTGTTTTTTCCGCACCAGGTCAACCACCCTGCCCTGCAGGAACGCATACAGGCTGGACACAAACCAATAAAGCGCAAACGCCGCGTTTGACTGGATACAAATATAAATGGAGAATATAGGCATGACCCACATCATCACTTTTTGCGAACATCCCTGTGCCTGCTGCTGCTCGGCAGACTGATCGTCCGCAGTGACTGGCATCATGGGGTTTCCCCCCATCGCGTTGGCTGATTGTGGCGAGAACTTTTGCTGCAGGAACAACGCCGCGCCAGATAACGCCGGTAGGATATACCACCCGTTATTAACCCCTTCCACGCCGTTTGCAACTATGATGCCGGATGTAAGGGAACTATAGGCCTCGGCCCCCACCGTTACCACATTATCCGCATAGATTAATATGCCCTGCGACTTCATCATCATCAGCGCCTGTGCGGAAATATTGGAAGAATATTGCTGCACAAACGATAGGAAATTTGCCGCGTCTGGAAAGATTGGCGCATGCCCAGCATCTGGTTGCCAGAAGTTATTGATCCATGCAAAAGAGGGGAGCGCCACCGTATCCGCGCCATACTCGGCCGCATCCAGCAATACACCCACAGTTTGCTCTGCCGCAAGCAGGCGCATTGCACCGAAAAACGCAAAAAGGATGGGAAGCTGAATGATCATGGGAATACAACCTGCCATGGGACGCACGCCACGTTTTCTATAAAGCTCTTGCTGCTTACGCTGCAACTGCTGCGGATTGTTTGCATATCTTTTTTTCAGCGAATTAATTTCTGGCCCCAGCTCGCTCATCCTTCGCTGGTTGTTCTTTTGCCGAAGATCAAGCGGCAAAAGCGCAAGGCGAATTAATATGGTGAGTACGATAATGGCGACCGGGTAGCTGGAAAAAAGAAACTCCAGCCCTTTTAAACACCAATAAAAAAAATCTGCAATAAAGTTATTGTATAAAAACTCCAAACGTTATATCCTCCGAAATCCGGCTACAGCGGTGCCGCGCACTTACGGAACGGGATCATAGCCCCCCGGGAAAAACGGGTTGCACCGAAGCACCCTTTTTAGCGCCATAAAACCGCCCTTTAACACACCATACTTTGTCACCGCCTGCTTGGCATATGCCGAACAGGTTGGCGTATATCTGCAACAAGGCCGAAAATAGGGAGAAATTGCTTTTTGGTAAAAATTGATTATTGCAAGCGCAACGGTTTTCAATTCAAAACACCCGCTTTTTTCAGCGCACGCTCCATTGTTTTCAAAAGCGCCGCATACTCTGCGTCTGCAGCGCCCACGCGTGCCACAAAGACAATACTATAATTCCCCGCGATTCCAGGTAGAAATGCCCGAAATGCTTCCTTCAACCTTCTTCTGACTTTGTTTCTTTTTACGCTGTTCCCCACTTTTTTGCTAACCGAAAACCCGGCGCGAGCGCCGCCATAACGGCTTTTTGCAAAAATAAAAGTAAAATACTTTGTGTGAACAGCCTTTCCGCGCCTGTACACAAAGCTGAATTCCCTGTTTTTTTTCAGGGTTTCCAGCTTTACCGCGCCCAAAAAACGACTCCCCGGCCTATGCCGAAATCCGTTTTCTGCCCTTTGCACGCCTGCGGCGAAGCACATTCCTGCCCGCTTTTGTGCTCATTCTCTTCATAAAACCGTGTGTACGGTTTCTAACCCGCTTTTTGGGTTGATACGTCATTTTCATAACCAGTTCATTCCTCCGTTCAACATAATAACGATAAAAACACGTCTATCATTATATATTTTTCCATGTCCAGTGTCAACAAAAGTTTCGCCTGCTTTGCATCTTTCCGGCTATTCTTGCCCACCTTGTGGATCATTCCCTTTTTGAGTATCGGTCGGTTGGTCGCCCTGCTGCTGGTTTTGGGGTTGCGCTCCATATTGTTGCGGACTATTGTTATATTGCTGTGGGTTTTGCCCTCCTAATGGAGCCTGTTGTCCATTCTGCTGCTGCGGAACACCATATTGCGGGGGCTGGCCATGCGGCGGGTTTTGCTGCTGTGGTTGCCCATATTGCGGCGGTTGCTGTGCGTATGTATTCTGATTGTAATAGTTTTGGGGAGGATAAGCCGGCCCAAAATCTTGCGGGGTTACCGCGCCGCGGCGCAACGCATCATCTTTTATTTCCACATAAAGGCCCGCCATTGTAGTTGAAATATACGGCCCAAGGAAAAGTGCAAGGTATGCATACATCACAATTATACCAACAAAGCTCATCACTTGCCCTAGAATAAATTCGCTTCCAGCATATCCGGCATAAGAATACACATTTGAAAACAAATTGAACTGAACCGTTGAATACCCCATCACCATGTTCGGGATATTAAATGCAACTATGATAGCAACCGCAATCGCAGCCCAGCCAATAAAAGAGAGTCCTGCCACAAACACTTTGCCCTTATTGCCATGCATCATACGCTTAGAAAGGTCTAACGCCCTTGTGGCAGGTACATCTGGGCAATCCGCCAAAATATATAATGTACAAAAATAAGAGAATGATTTTATAATCAGGGGAATTAGTAGCGCATAAGAACAAATAATCGCCACTGCTCCCGCCATATAAACGCCACTGCCCAGCCATGCATTTATGCTGACTATAGCAGCAATTACAGCAAACGGTATGATAAAAATCAAAGCCCAGAGAAACAGCCACAGGCTCATCCACAAAGTACCCCCCAATACGCGCCCATAGCGGTTAAAGGGCCAGAACACCATAGAGAGCGTTGCCTGTTGCCCACGATAACGGTTTACAAAATAACCGTTGTTGCCCACCGTGATAATTGTAATAATGAAAAGAGCGATAAACGCCCCCGCAATGGGAACATTCGCCAAAAGCCCTATCAATAGTACCAGTATATACACGCCAATCGTCGGCCAATAATTTTGCTTCACATTCTGCCATGCCTGCCGCTTTATTTCCACCCTGCTTTTCATATCCGTTCCTCCCGGTTTTTATACAACGCCATTGCTTTTCATCATACTTTAATTTGCCTTTCTTTTCAACTCAAGTATTCTTTAATATACATATCAATGGCCTCTTCTCAATTTATAAATATCTAAAAAATCAAACTGCGTTCAAACGACTTATCCACATACCATTGCAAAGCTGTGCAGTAAAAAATATTGGGAAGGATGAAGATTCCTATTGCCCCAAAACAGTTGTTTGTGTTATGATAGCAGTACGCGAAACCCGCTATTTCATGCGGTTTTTGAAGGGTTATGTGGATAACTTTGTGGATAATATTATTGTATTTTTAATAATCCGCCTATAACGGGGCGCTGGTAATGTGTACCAGGTTATCCACATGGATGTGTACAACTAGTATAGCTTTTACACATATACTATATACAGAAAAACAACCGGATCAATTTTTTAAATTATTACCGGACAAGAGGTATTTATTCTATGAGCGCTTTTACTATTTTGTGGGAAAAATCTTTGAATTACCTGGAAGAAGATCTTTCCCTTACCCAGTTTGTCTGGGTAAAAGACTTAAAGCCCGCCTATGCGGAAGAGGATGTCTATTATTTTGAAGTTCCCAGCCCCATGCATAAAAATATCATAACAGAAAAATATCTTGATAAAATAACACAAACCATAAGGTCTTCCTATGAAGAACTCTATGGTACGGAAAATGACAGTTTTGAGCTTGCTTTTGTTACACCCCAGGAATTGCACGAGCTGCACCATATGGACGAAGAAACCTTAACCATACCGGACACTGCACCCGCCCGGTCTAACCTAAACCCAAACCATACATTTGATACCTTTGTGGTAGGTGAGTCTAATAAATTTGCAAACGCGGCGGCACATGCGGTAGCCGCATCACCCGGGCAAGCATATAACCCACTGTTCCTCTATGGCGGTGTTGGCCTTGGCAAAACCCATCTTATGCAGGCCATCGGCAACCGCATATTACAGGATAATCCTTCCAGTAATATTGTTTATGTTACAAGCGAAACCTTTACAAACGAGCTGATTGACATGATACAGCGCACCAATAATAACGCAAACATAGACATGCGCGAGCAATTTCGTAACAAATACCGCAAAGTTGATGTGCTGATGATTGACGATATTCAGTTTATCGCGGGAAAAACCTCTTCCCAAGAAGAATTTTTCCACACATTCAACGCGCTGCACGAAATTAATAAACAGATTATTATTACCTCTGACCGACCGCCGGCAGAAATTGAAAAGCTGGAGGAACGGATGCGTTCCCGCTTTGAATGGGGATTAATTGCTGATATTAAAACACCGGATTATGAAACACGCGTGGCTATATTAAGGAAAAAAGCACAGGTGATGCGGCAAAAGGATATGCTTCCAATAAAAGATGAAGTTTTCCATTATATAGCAGAGCAAAAAAACACTAACATCCGTACTTTAGAAGGCGCATTGCAACGTGTTATGATGTATGCAGAGCTGCACAAAGACCCCTCCCTGCCACTTGAAATTGATTTAAAGATGGCAATTGATGCGTTGGATGGATATTTTCCCCCGCCTCATAAAAAAATTAATCCAAAGCTTGTAGCGGATGCCGTTTGCAGTTATTATGGTATTACGGAAGAAGATATCCGCGGGCAAAAGAAAAACCGGGATATTGCCCTGCCAAGGCAAATTGCTATGTATATCCTGCGGGATGTTACAGATATTTCTTATGCAAAGATTGCAGAATTTTTTGGTAAAAAGGACCATACAACCATTATGCACGCGGAGAAAAAAATAAAAGGGGATATAAAGAAGGATCCCTCAATGAAAAAAGAGGTTGAGGATATTATTGCGAAAATAAAAGGATAACCTGTGTATAACATAAGAATAACTTTTTTCATCAAAAAGGTATATATTATTTCTATACACAGGGTATAAAAAAATTATCCCTCAAAAAATGTCCTTTTATACAAAAGTTATACTAAAAGATGGGAGCCAGAAAATCCCTATATCAAGCATTAAAATAAAGTTATACACAACATTCGCATAGCCTATTATTACGACGAATGCTCAATATAAGATAGATAATTGGAGGAGTAAAACATGCAATTCACATGTGCAAAGTCAGATTTAATCCAAGCGGTAGGTATAGTCGCAAGGGCTGCTTCTAAAATGCAGAAAACCATACTGGAATGTATTTTGTTTACCTGTACAAAAGATACTGTTATGCTGAAGGCGACAGATATAGCAATATCCATAAAAACGGAAATGAGTGCCCAGGTTGGGGAAGAAGGACAGGCGGCCATTCCATCCAAGGTGTTACACGAAATGATAAGCCGCTTTCCAGAGAGCGACGTGACATTTGAAAGTGTGGGCGATAATACAGTTGAGATTAGCTGTATGAACACAAAAGTGAATTTGCAGCAAATGAATCCGGATGAGTTTCCGGCATTTCCAGAGATTGACCAGCAAATGCAAATTAAAATACAGCAGAATACCCTGCGCAGCATGATAAACCAGACGATTTTTGCGGTGGCTGTGCTGGAGGAAAAACCCATTCTTACGGGATTACTGTTTGATATAGAAAAAGATAGACTTACTGTGGTTGCGCTTGATGGATACCGTATGGCAGTGCGTAAAGAAACCGTGATATCAGATATAACCCAATCCTGCGTTATTCCTTCGCGTACAATGAGGGAGGTATCCCGGATTATAGAGGATACAGAAGAAAACATTAAGTTTTCTGTAAGTGGTAATATGGCACTTTTTGAAGCAAACAATACACAGATATATACACGGCTTTTGGAAGGTGAATTTGTGAATTATAAAAATTTGCTACCAAAGGAATGCGCCACAAACCTGCGTGTGGAAACAGATATGCTGAAGGAAGGTATTGAGAGGGCCTCTATCCTTGCGCGGGAAACAAACAATGTAATTAAATTTATTGTGGAAGAAAAAACACTTGAGGTTACCTCTAATTCCGAAATGGGTAAAATGGATGAAAAAATACCCGTGATTACTGAGGGCAACAATTTAAAGATTGCGTTTAATGCGAAATATGTGCTGGATGTATTAAAAGCAGTGGAAGAAACAGAAGTGGATATGCGCTTTAATACAGCGGTGAGCCCGTGTGTAGTGCGTAACGAAGGATCGGATAAATTTGAATATCTTATTTTGCCTGTGCAAATGAGAGAATAAAGCCAGGAGAATGTCAAAGAGAAAGTATAAGCGGGTTTTTGTGTTTTCCGTATAAAGGGAAGCCGCCAAAGGCCCGCTTTTATGTTACAATAAAACTAGTAGTTGAGTGAAAAAATAAAGATAATAAGCTTTATTTATGGATTTTTGGAGAGAATATGCACATAACAAAGCTAAAATTGATCCGCTTTCGCAATTATGACACGCTGGATTTGGAAGGCTTTTTGCCTGGGTTGCAAATGGTAATTGGAAAAAATGCGCAGGGTAAAACAAATTTGCTGGAGGCAATCCATATTTGTGCGAATGGCAAGTCCTTTCGTGTGCGCAGCGACAGTAAAACAATACAGGAAGGCAGCGATAAAGCATATATCTTTGTGGAATATGAAAAGAATGGAAGAAAAAACCATGTAGAGGTACTGATTGGTAGGGACAGGCGCAAAAGCTTTAAGCGAAACGGCATTCCAGTGCAATCTATGAAAGAAATGCTGGGGCATTTGCTGGTGGTTGTATTCTCGCCGGAGGATATAAAAACAGCAAAGGAATCTCCCTCACTCAGAAGGGCATTTGTGGATGGCGAGATATCCAAAATTCGTCCCTCTTATGTGGATGCTTTGAAAAAATATGCTTCTATTATTGCACAAAAAAGTGCGGCAATAAGAAAAAGTAAAGGGAAAGACGTATCTGATATTTTGCGCGCGTACAATGAACAGCTTGAAGAATATATCCGTATTATATTGAAAAATAGAAGGGTATATATGCAAAAGCTGAATGAATATGTGGATAAAACACATAAAATAATTTCTGGCGGTAAGGAAAAAATAGAGATTTTTTATAAAAACACCATAAAAGAAGAGAATATTTCAGAACAACTGGATGCATTGATTCCTCGTGAAATAGAGGAGTTTGGCTGCTTTGCCGGACCGCACAGGGACGATCTGGAGTTTAAGCTGAATGGCAGGGATGTAAAGGAATATGCATCCCAGGGGCAACTTCGAACAATGATGCTTTCTGTAAAAATAGCCTGCTTGAGAATATTAGAAGACAGTGCTGGGCATACACCGGTTTTGTTGTTGGATGACGTTTTTTCGGAATTGGATGAGGAGCGTAAAAAGAACCTGTTAAAGAGCATACAGGACATACAGACATTTATTACAACGGCGGAAAGGCAAGAAACAAGTGGTGCTATGGTAATAGAAGTTGTTGCCGGCAGTGCAAAAGTGAAAAAAACTGAACGTGGGCAGGGATAATAATCTGGCTAGAGAGCGAAAAACAGGTACCATATCTTTAATTTATTAGGAAAAAGGATGCGCATTTTTTTACTGTGCAGTGTCATTTTGAGCTATATTCCCTGCGGCGGATAGAAAAGCATAAGTTGTCCATAACGTCGCCGGTATAGAGTCTTTCTGCTGTTCGCAGCACGCCTTCATAGAAGAACCTGTTTTTTTCCAGCACGCGGCGCGATGCTGTGTTAAATGGATAGCAATAGGCGGAAATAAGCATTAGCTGTAGAGTATCAAATCCATGCTTCAATACAGCCTGTACGGCCTCTGTCATAATACCCCTGCCCCAATAATGCTTACCTATGGCATAGCCGAGCATCCTGCATTCATCATATTCGCGCTTGGGATCCTTGATTAGCCCAATGCTGCCTATAACCTTACTGGTTTCTTTTAAAACAATGACAAATACATCTGGCTTATCTAAAATATATCGCGCATTATGGCAATGGTTTCTTCTTTATTTTCATGCGGTTTCCAGCCGGCGTTTGACCCCACATCCGGATGCTTGGAATATTCATAGATATCGCGGTAATCCTCTAACTCTGCAGGACGCAGCAACAGACGTTCAGTTTCAAGCATAAAAAGTTCCCCCAGAATATTTTTTTCTACTCCATTGATAGGATAACTAGCTTGTATCTAACTATTTATATGCATTTGCAATCACATGCTGTTTTAAAAATAGAGAAAGGCGCCAGGAAACCTGACGCCTTTACTGTTTTATTCTGTTGTTTCCGTTTCTTCAGGTGGCTGGCTGCTTTCCTGCTCCTCAGCGCCATCCCCTGCTTCCTCGTCCATTTCGTCCTCGGTGTCTTCAATCATGGCAACGCACACCACGCTGGTGTCTTCGTCCACGCGCATCAGCCGCACGCCTTGGGTGGTTCGCCCTATGACGGAGATTTCATCCACGCGCATACGGATGATAACGCCAGCGTTGTTGATCAGCATGATTTCTTCACTTCCATCCACGATCATGATGCCGCACATCTGGCCTGTTTTTGCGGTTACATTCATGGACTTGATACCAAAGCCGCCACGTCCCTGCATACGGTATTCGCCAATATCTGTGCGCTTGCCGTAGCCATTTTCTGTGATAACCAAAAGCTGCTTGCCTTCTTCGGCAATACCCGCGCCCACCACAATGTCTCCTGTGCGCAGCTTGATTCCGCGCACGCCTGTGGCGGTACGCCCCATCTGGCGAACATCCTTTTCATTAAACATAATGGCCATACCTTGCTTTGTGCCAATGATAATATTCTGGTCGCCCATTGTTTCCAGCACGGCAATAAGCTCGTCGTCTTCCCTGAGGTTAACTGCCCGCAGGCCGTTTTGCCGTATATTCTGGTATTCTGTCGCCGGCGTTTTCTTTATTACGCCATTTTTGGTGATAGTTACAAGATTTTTGCTTTCATCAATACCGGTTGCGGGGAATACGGCAGAAATTTTCTCATCCGGGTCAAGGTTGAGTAAATTAACGATGGCCGTACCCTTGGCTGTGCGCCCGGCCTCGGGAATCTGGTAGCACTTTTTCGTGTAAACCTTACCCTGGTTTGTAAAAAACAGCAGGTGGGTGTGCGTGGAGGTGACAAACACCTGCTCGGCAAAGTCCTCCTCGCGCGTAGACATGGCAGTGACGCCTCGTCCGCCGCGTTTTTGTGCACGGTAGGTCTCCAGGCTGATGCGCTTGATGTAGCCAAAATGCGTCAGCGTAACAACCATATCCTCGCGTGCTATCAGCTCGTCGATATCAATATCATCTTCATCAAACGTGATTTCCGTGCGGCGTCCATCCGCGTATTTACCCTTGATTTCAATGAGGTCTTCTTTTATGATATCCAGCACCATCTGTGGTGTGGAAAGGATGGCCTTGAAGTTTTCAATCTTTGCCATCACTTCATCAAACTCCGCTTGCAGCTTGTCGCGTTCCAAGCCTGTCAATCGGGCAAGACGCATATCC
This sequence comes from Christensenellaceae bacterium OttesenSCG-928-K19, assembly GCA_030266015.1. GTDB lineage: Bacteria > Bacillota > Clostridia > Christensenellales > Christensenellaceae > UBA5399. The sequence goes on from JAJDHD010000005.1 coordinate 37,865, forward strand.
AATATGGCCTGTGCCTGTATCTCTGTAAAGTCAAAGCGCTCCATCAATCCTGCACGCGCAATCTGTGAATCCTTGGAGGAGCGAATGAGGTTGACAATTTCATCAATGTTGTCCAGCGCTTTTAACAGGCCTTCCAATATATGCGCACGCTTTTGCGCTTTTTCCAGCTCAAACCGGGTACGGCGCACAATCACGTCCTTTTGGTGGTCAATATAATACTCCAGCACCTGCTTTAAATTGAGCACGCGCGGCTCGTCGTCCACCAACGCCAGCATGATGACTCCAAATGTGTCCTGCATTTGTGTGTGCTTGTATAGCTGGTTCAAAATCACATTGGCGTTTGCGCCGCGTTTCAACTCAATCACGATGCGCATACCGGATTTATCCGATTCGTCCCGCAGGTCAGAAATACCTTCTATACGTTTTTCGTGCACAAGGTCAGCAATTTTTTCAATCAGGTTGGCCTTGTTCACCTGGTAAGGAATTTCGGTTACAATAATCTGGTCACGTTCGTTTGTGAGCGGTTCTATCACGGCCTTTGCACGCACCCGAATGCGCCCACGCCCTGTTTTATACGCGGAATGAATGCCCGAGATACCCGTGATGATGCCGCCCGTGGGGAAATCCGGCCCGGGCAGGATTTCAATCAGCTCTTCAATAGAAAGCTCTGGATTATCTATGAGTGCGACGGTAGCGTCGATCGTTTCCGCAAGGTTGTGCGGCGGAATGTTTGTCGCCATACCAACGGCGATGCCGCCTGTGCCGTTTACCAAAAGGTTGGGGAAACGGGACGGCATTACGGTGGGTTGCTCCAACGATTCGTCAAAGTTGGGATAAAAATCCACAGTATCCTTTTCGATGTCGCGCAGCATTTCCATGGTAATCTTTGCCATGCGCGCTTCGGTGTAACGCATGGCAGCCGCGCCGTCACCATCCACAGAGCCGAAGTTGCCGTGTCCGTCTACCATCATGTGTCGCACGGAAAAATTTTGCGCCATCCTAACCATACTGTCATAGATGGCAGTGTCGCCGTGCGGATGATATTTACCAAGCACGTCACCCACAATACGCGCGCTTTTCCTGTACGGCTTGTCTGGGGTCAGGTTCAGCTCGCTCATGGAGTATAGAATGCGCCTGTGCACGGGCTTCAGGCCGTCGCGTACATCGGGCAGCGCGCGGTTGATGATAACCGCCATTGCATAAGAAATAAAGGATTTCTGCATCTCATAGTTGATGTCTATGGGAATAATATGCTTATCAATATTTGTATTTGTCTCGTCCAAGGTTATTCTCGTCTCCTTCTAAGCCTTTTTCTATTCATTCAACCCGGATTTTGCCAGGTCAGCTTTGTTTCTCTAACGGGTGCAAACCCGTGAATGGTTCTACTGTTGCAATCATTCGGGCAAAACGTTTACGCCCGACTGGAACCAGAATCCTGCTCTATTAAAATTTGGTGCAGGTGATCCAGCAAAAACCGTTGGGCGGCAGGGCTATATAAAAGGTGGATATAATGCCCATACTGGCCTTCCCGTTCTTCCTCCAAAATACCAAGCGCGGTTCCTTTTTCGGTCGCCCGCTTTTTGCGCTTGCCGCCGGAGACGATCTCTACCAAATAGCCTCGGTCTACCAGCCAGCTAGTGAGTTTGGCATAGCCCAGCTTTTTCATGCCTTCCCCGCAAACGGCGGTGCTGACAAGCTCGCAAAAGTGGCTGATGGGAAGAGGCGTTTCTGCCTCGGCAATGCCGCTTGCCTGTTCCTGCGTTATGGAAAACGGTTTTAACGTTTGCTTTTTCCGGGGCGCGGCCACCTCGCCACCATTCTCGATGACACGGCGCAGCACGTCCGAAACATAGAAAAAACAACGCGCCAGCCGTACTTGATTCAATGTGGTGTCCTCTGGCAGGTCTTGGCCGGAAATAGGGTCAATCCCGTTTGCAAGTGCGTCCATATATTGCTTTGCCCGGTTCAGTTTCTCCAGTTCGCTCATTTTTCCCCAATATATATTCTATCGCAGCAGTATGCGGTAGTTGCCTGGTTCCCGTGCTCAAGCCGCATGGGTTCTTGCTGGTGCTTCCCCGCTATACGTCCAGGTCTTCCACCAGCTTGGCATTTTCCTCTATGAATTCACGCCGTGGCTCTACATTGTCACCCATCAGTATGGAGAAGGTCTCTTCAATTTCGATTTCATCCTCCATCTTCACCTGCAACAGCGTGCGCTTTTCCGGGTCCATTGTGGTGTCCCAAAGCTGCTCGGCGTTCATTTCGCCAAGGCCCTTGTAACGCTGTACGTTTGGCACAACGTTGCTGTCCTTAAACTGCTCCATATAAGCATCCAGCTCTTCCGAGCTGTAGAGATAGGTGTCATCCGTTCCCTTTGCGCTTACCTTGTAAAGCGGCGGCTGTGCAATGTAAACATACCCGTTTTCCACAAGCGGACGCAAATAACGGTAAAAGAACGTAAGCATCAATATGCGGATGTGGCTGCCGTCCACGTCGGCGTCTGTCATGCAGATGATTTTGTGGTAGCGCAGCTTCTCCTCGTCAAAATCTTCGCCCATGCCCGCGCCAAAAGCGGTAATCATGGCTTTGATTTCGGCATTGGCAAGCGCGCGGTCGTGGCGTGCTTTTTCCACATTCAATATTTTGCCCCGCAGCGGCAAAATCGCCTGGAAACGACGGTCACGCCCTTGCTTGGCACTGCCGCCCGCGCTGTCACCCTCCACAATGAAGATCTCACATTTGCTGGCGTCTTTTTCACTGCAATCGGCAAGCTTGCCGGGAAGCGCAGCGCTGTCCAGCGCGTTTTTACGGCGCGTGATTTCCCGTGCCTTTCTTGCGGCCTCGCGCGCACGGCGCGCGGTCAGGCATTTATCTATGATAGTGCGTGCGATAGCCGGATTTTCCTCCAAAAAGGTGGAAAGCCCTTCGAAAACAGTGTTGTCTACCAGCGCGCGCATTTCGCTGTTGCCAAGCTTTGTTTTTGTCTGTCCCTCAAACTGTGGCTCAGACAGCTTCACGCTGATGATGGCAGTTAATCCCTCGCGGATATCCTCGCCGGCCAGCGCGGGTTCGTTTTCCTTGATCAGTTTGAATTTTTTACCATAATCATTCACAACACGCGTCAGGGCGTTTTTAAAGCCTGTCAGGTGTGTTCCGCCTTCGTGGGTATTGATGTTGTTGGCATAGCTGAAAATGCTTTCCTGATAGCCCTCATTGTATTGTAGCGCGATCTCTACAATATTCATGTCCTTTTGGGAAGAGAAATAGATTGGCTCGGGATGAAGCACCGTGCCCTTGTTTTTATTAAGGTATTCCACAAAAGATTTGATGCCGCCGTCATAATGGTAGGTGCGCACGCGCTCTTTGTCGCCCCGCTTGTCCGTCAGGGTGATGCGGATGCCACGGTTTAAAAACGCCATTTCCCGCAGGCGGCTTTTTAATGTATCGTATACAAAATTAACGTCCTCGAAAATTTCGGGGTCCGGCCAAAATTCTATCTGTGTGCCTGTGTCCTCGCAATCGCCCGTGATTTTCATATCTCCTGTCGGGTCGCCACGCTCAAACGTCTGGGAATGAACCTTGCCTTCCCTTTTTACAGTGGCTACAAGTTTGTAGGAAAGCGCGTTTACAACAGACATACCCACGCCGTGCAGCCCGCCGGATACCTTGTAGCCGTCGCCGCCAAACTTACCGCCCGCGTGCAGCATGGTAAGCGCAACGGTCATAGAAGGGATGCCCGCCTGCGGATGGATACCCGTGGGAATACCGCGTCCGTTATCTGAAATAACCGCGCTGCCGTCCTTATTGAGCGTGATGGAAACTTCGTTACAAAAGCCTGCCATCGCCTCGTCTATGGAGTTGTCTACAATCTCATAGATCAGGTGGTGCAATCCCCGAAGGTCGGTAGAGCCAATGTACATGCCAGGCCGTTTGCGGACAGGTTCAAGCCCCTCGAGGATCTGAATTTGACTCTCGTCATAATGTTCATTATTCTGCATATAAATTTATCTCCAAACTAGAATACTTAGTTAGCCCTATATTGGCAGGCAGCATCTTTTAAAATACCGCGTTTGCTCAGGGTGCGCTTTGAGATAGGGGAAATATAAGCTGTTTTATCCCCGCCCCCAATGGTAATCACGACTGACTTTGGCTTGTTTTCCACTTTTCCGGGTAAGAAAATATGTTTGACAAGAAAGCTCTTTAAAAAGAGGCTCGTGTCTTTGTTACGCGTAGCCTCTTTATAATCCAGAATCATCAGTACGTGCCCTGTTTCGACGTAACAATCCCCGCCTAAATGCATTATCATGGCAACACCTCATAAACGGCGGTATCATGCGGTTTTTGCATGTTACCGCTTTCGCTATATATAATATGTAATTATTATACTACATTTCACCCCGAAATGGAAGGGTTTTGCTATAAAAAATGCGCTATTGCAGCCCTTGGAAAGGGGTGTGGAAACAAAAGCAAAGAGAGTGTTTTTCAGATATAAAAATGAGTGGTTGTGTGCGTTGTGTTTGTAGCATACCGGGGAGGTTGCGACGGCCGGTGAAGGTGTGTTTATATATAGTGGAGTGTAGCAAATTTAAGGATGTGGGAATTCGGTACGTTTAAGGAAATAAACCTAAAAACGAACCCCTTGTATTGTTGTGCGTTCCGGTTGTCCGCATATTTTGTTGAAATCAGCATATAAAGCAACAGCTTTTCAAAGCGGAAACCCACTCTTATCCGCTTATCTAAAAGCAAACCCTCTCCAGTGCCCGCGCCACAGTGTCCAGCACTTTAATGCGCGCGTGCAGCTTGCAGTTGGCTTCCACCACGGTCCATGGTGCAAATTCGGAGTCAGTGTATTCCAGCATGGTATCCACGGCTGCCGCGTACGCGTCCCACTTTTCGCGGTTGCGCCAGTCCTCGTCTGTAATCTTCCATTGTTTCTCCGGGATGTTTTGGCGCTCCTCAAAGCGCAATAATTGCTCGTCCTTGTCAATTGCCAGCCAAAACTTGAGTACAAGCGCGCCCCATTCGTGCAACATATATTCAAATTCATTGATTTCATTATATGCCTGCAATATACGGTCCTTTGGCGTGAGGCTCTCCACATGCTCCACAAGCACCCTGCCATACCATGTGCGGTCAAAGATAGTGATATGGCCGGATTTTGGGATTTTATTCCAGAATCGCCACAAAAACTGATGGCTGCGTTCTTCCGGTGTGGGTGCGCCCGTGGGGCAGACCGTATATCCGCGCGGATCCAGTGCGCGCGCCAAGCGTTTGATTGCGCCGCCCTTGCCCGCCGCGTCGTTTCCTTCAAAGCAGAGGATCACGGGGATGTTCTTGCGGTAAATACTATTATGCAATCCACTGAGCTTACGTTGCAGGATGCGAAGCTGTTGATCGTATTGCTCGCGCTCCATGTGCAGGGTGAGGTCGGCATCTTTGATTTTTTGCGTGGGGTTCATGCGGTAGCGGATATTGATATATGGTTTTTGTGGCACAAAGCTTTCGGAAGAACTCTTTTTTACCTCGCGTTCTTTTAATGCTTGTTCCAATGCATAAACGACAGTATTATACACACAATATCGCACATTCTTGCGGCTTTTTGCGTCAATCTCATGCCATTTCGCGTATGGCCGGTCTGTAACGGCGAGCATCTCACGGTAAAACATATCGATTTCTTTGAAATGCTTCAGGTTTTTAAGGTCGTTTTGACTCACGCGCCAGGCGGTGTTTTTGTTAGAAAGCAGCTTTTTAATGCGTTTTTCCTGCTCTTTTTTGGAAATACGCAAAAAGAATTTTAGGATAAGGTATCCGTCGTCATGTAATTGCCGCTCAAAGGTATTGATGTCCTCCAAATAGGATTGCCAGCGTCCCGGCTTTTTAATATTGTGTTGGATTTGTGTCATGCCGGAGTACCACGCGCGGTCAAATATGGCAAAGCGGCCATAGGCTGGCATATTTTGCGCGAAGCGTGCCAGCCAGGGCTTGCGTTTTTCGTGTTTTTCCGGAACGCGGGTGGTGTACACGTCAAAACCGCGTGGATCAAAATTGAGTATGAGCGAAGAGATGGCCGCTCCCTTGCCCGCTGTGCTGAAGCCTTCAAACAAAACGATTACGGGCAGCTTTGCCGCAATGGCTTTTTGCTGCAGCAGGGTGAGTGTGGCAGCCATTTCCTTCCGGCTTATTTTGGTGCAATCCTGTTTTTTCATGGTAAACCCCTCCCAGAACTAACTTAAACAAAAAAACACCCGGGCAAACCGGGCGCGTATTACACGATATGAGGGTTATAAGGCGCGCGGCGGCCGGGGCAATCGGCCCGTGTGCACAACGCGCAGTTTACATAGTCCTTGTCCGACGGAAACAATATGCCGGAAACGGACTTGGTGGGGAGCATCAGGAAGCTTTCCTTCAGTGTGACGCCGACATCCTGCTCCACGCCGTCAATCAGATCGAACAACTGCCGTTGTTGTGCAATGGGCCACACATCCGCATTGCCCGAGCCGGGATTCATGGCGGCGGTTTTTTTAACATGGTATTGGCTCTGGATACGCTCCACAAATTGCTTTTGTGTGTCATGCAGGATTAGCTCTTTTATCATGTCCAGCCACAGGCCTATAAAATAATCCTGCTCCCGGTGCGACCAATCGTCCACCTCTGTGCCGCAGGTGGTGACGTATGCGAACACGCGGTGGATGCCCTCCAGGTTTTTGGCAAGCGCGGCGCTTTCAAATTCTGCACCGCCAATGCGCACGCGGCTGCCGCTGATTTCCTCCACAGAACAAACCTTATAGACCGCCTTGGGCTTGGCAATGGCAAGCGCCTCCTCATACAGGCTGCGCACAATGCGAAGATCCTCTTCCTCTGTAACAAGCAGCTTCTTTACCACGCTGTCAAAGTTCAGGTTTGTGGAAAAGTCGTCCAGCACAAAACGTTCCATGGCGTATGCTCCTTATTTCTCGAGTAGGGCAGTCAGTTCTTCCGGCATATGGATGATCACATCCGCCCCTTCCTCTTGGAGCAAAGCCTCGTCCCGCAGTCCCCAGCTTACGCCTATTGTGGTAAGCCCGGCGTTTTTCCCCGTCTGTATATCCACATCCGAATCGCCTACGAAATAGGATTGTGCCGCATCCGCCTGCAGCTTTTCCAGCAGCAGGTAAACGCCGTCCGGCGCGGGCTTTCTTTTGATATCCGGGCGGTCGCCCAGTGGGATGTCAATTAGCCCCTCAAACATGGTATCGCACAAAATTTTTGTGGCGTAATCCGGCTTGTTGGAGAGCACACCGGTTTTATAGCCAAGATCGCGCACGGCCTGTATCATCTCCGGGATGCCGTTATATGGCGCGGTGTGGTTGTGCATGTTTCTTTTGTAAATCTCTTTATAGTCCAATATGGCCCGGTCTACATATGCGTCCGTCATACCGGCGGGCAGGGTGGTCGCAATCAGGTGCCGTACCCCGTGTCCGGTGGCAAGGCGCACCTCGTCCTTTGTGCGGGCGGGGTGCCCCAGTTTGCGGAGCAGTTCGTTTACGCTTTCAAAAAGATCCTCCAGCGTATCCAGTATGGTGCCGTCCATATCAAACAAAATCGCTTTGTTTTTCATATGCTTACACAGTGCAGGCGCTGGGGCTCTTTGTTTTTGCCTGGATATAATTCACCACATCCGAAACCGTGGCAAACGAATGGATGTCGGCCTCGTCCACCTCTATGCCGAATTCTTCCTCAAATTCCACAATGACGTTGACAACGTCCAGTGAATTCAAAAACAGGTCGTTTTGAAGGTGTGATTCCGGGCGGATCAGCCCCTCCTCCACGCACGCATATTCCTGCAATATTTTTTTCACTTGTTCAAACATATTCAGTCGCCTCCGTTGAGTTTATAACGAATAATTTTTTTGGATGTATTCTTTTCAAATTCAGTGTCGCGCAGGCGCACAGAGAGTATGTGCTTGTAGCGCGGCAAGCCGCGGTTGATATCCGTAATTTGCTCCTTTAGCGCAGCTTCGATATCGGCAATGTCATTCTCGCTGGCATAATCCGTGTTTGGGTATACCTCCGCTGTGATCTGGTTGCCGCTCTGGAACACGGCGACCTCGCTAACAAGCGGCAGGTTAACAAGATATCCTTCCAGCTCTTCCGGGCTGACGTTTTCGCCGCTGTCCAAAATAATCAGGTTTTTCTTGCGCCCTGTGATATACAAAAAGCCGTCCATGTCAAGGTAGCCAAGATCGCCTGTCATATACCAGCCATCCGCGAAAGTATCCTTTGTGGCCTGCTCGTCCTTGTAATACCCCATCATTACGTTGTCGCCCTTCACCAGTACCTCGCCGTCTGTTATCTTGACGCGGCAGGTGGGCAGCACCGGCCCCACGGAATCGTCTTTATAGAAGTTTTCGCGGTTAACCGCCACCAGCGGGGAGCATTCTGTAATGCCATAGCCTTGCAGCATGGTGATTCCCAGCTGGCGGAAGGCCCGGGTAACAATGGGGTTCATGGGCGCGCCGCCCACAAAGCATTTTTTAAGCCGTCCTCCCAGCGCAGTGTGTACCTCGCCAAACAGTTTTTCTGTAAGGTCAATGTTTAGCTTCAACAAAAAGTCGCTGATCTTCATGCCTGTTTGCAGCTTTTTAATTTTGCCGCTTTTACGCGCGCTGTCCATTATCTGCCGGAAAAGCGTATCCGCTATAAGGGGCACAAGCGCCATTGCTGTGGGTTTGAACAGTTGCATGTTGGCAAGGAACAGCTTCAGGTTTTCGTTAAAGCAGATGGTGGAGCCATGGTGTAATATGGCAAGTATGCCGCAGTTGCTCTCATAGGCATGGTGCATGGGCAGCACAGAGAGGAATATGTCGTCCTCTGTAAAAAGGATGTGCTGTGTCGCGCCGTCAAAGCTGGCAATCATATTTTTCTGCGACAGCATAACGCCCTTGGAAAGGCCACTGGTGCCGGACGTGAAATAAATGGCGGATAACGCCTCTGGATCGGGCTGCACATCCGCAAAAGTAGTATTGCCGCCGCTCACTATTTTTTTTCCATCCGCAAGGATGGTAGAAAGCGGTGTATACTTTGTGTCATCCGACATGCAGATGAATTCCTTCACGCCCTGCAAATCGTCTTTTATGGCGTCAATATTTTTTTCCTGCGATTTTGCGAACACCAGCACCTGCACATCCGCAAACTCCACCAGCTCCTTCATGCGCTCGGGGCCAAGCTCACGATCGAGCGGCACAATAACGCCCGCACCGCAAAGAGCAGTGAAGAATGTGAGAATCCATTCATAGGAATTCTCGCCCACCACGCCAATATGCGCACCTTGCAGACCTTTTTCCGTAAGGGCAGAGCCAAAGCTGTCGATGTCGTTTTTAAACTGCTCCCAGGAAATACCCTGGTAGTTCTCGGCGTCTAAGCGCACGCGAAAAGCATCCTTGTGCGGTGTATTAGCTATGCGGTACGTCACAATGTCCTTGATCCGCTTTACATCTCGGGTTTGATTGTAGGGATAGGGTTTCACGTTTTCTCCTCCGTTAAATAAAAAAGATAATTGCGTTTTTGCCTTTGTTACAGACAAAAAGGATAAACGAAAAATGTTAAGCTTCTTCGCCGGCCTCCTCTTCCGGCGCTACATAATCGATTGCGCCCTCATAGCCCTTTCGCAGGGCTGTTTTGAGCGTTTCGTTCTTGGGGTAATCAGTTGTAACGACACATTCCGTGCCGGGTGCGCAGTTTTCATAGATCCACCGGGCGTCCGGCACAAACAAGCGAATACAGCCGTGTGAGCCGGGCTTGCCAAGGTTGTTGTAAGAGCTCATGGTATAGGAATCCCCGCTGCGCGAGGTGTACAGCAGCGAATGAAAATAAAAGCTGCCATGCATTTGGCTCCAATATTGCGCATAGCAGTTAAAATTAACAAAAAAACCAAAGCGGTGGTATGTCTCGCCCATGTTGTAGGTACCCTCGGGCGTCCAGTTGCCATTGCCGCCCGTGGTGCAAATCATCACGCGCTCCAAGTTAATAAAGTTACCTTTTTCATCCTTGGAAAAAGCATAGATACATTGATTATGGTAATCGACCACCAGCTTATAGGTATCCGGGTCGGGCCGGTCTGTTACTTCCTCATAGTCGCCGTTGTCTCCCACCTGCTCCTCAAACGGGGCGACAGAAGCGGGGGCATATCGATCCAGCCAGGCCATGGTATATGGCACAAGGCGTTCCCCGGTTTCCTCCTCGCCCGGCTCCGGCACAGTCTCTTCTGACGGGTTGTCCTGCTCTTCGGCGGCAGGCTGCGCGGTGGCGGCAGAGTCTTCCTGCATGGGCGCAATGGTAAAGCTGCACAAAAGCAGTGCGCACAAAGCAAGTGTGGCTAAAGAGGTTAATTTAAACATTCGCGGCACCCCCAAATCAATAAAATCACATAGATAAGAATATTGTATACCAAATGTGAAAAATAAGCAATCTGAGGAAGATGTCAGATGTCTATTGTCTTTTTTGCGTGGGGGCGGAGGTTTAGCACAAAAAGTGCGGAAATTACGGCAATAACACCAAGTACGCCTGCGGGGGTAAGGCTTTCGTGGAAAAACAGCACACCGATGATTGTGGCTACGACAGGCTCTACAGACGCAATGATAGAGGCTTGGCCGGACTCCACGCGGGACAGCCCGGCGGTATAAAGCAGATAAGGCAAAATGCCGGATACAGCAGCAAAAAGAAGGATAAACAGAAGAAGAGAGGGATTGTCACCCAAAATGGCGGGAATGCTGCCAAGGTCTGCCATGGGGGTTACACCGATGGAAGCAAAAACAAAGGTATATGCCGTTACGGTAAAGGTATGATAACGGTTCAGCGCATACCTGCCAAAAATACTGTATAGGGCATACAGGAAACCGGACAGAAGACCCGCTATAATGCCTGTTTTTGTAACAAAAAGGTTTTGCCCAAAAATACCCGTCACCAGCACGCAGCCAAAGAATGCCAGAATCAGCGCGATTAGCTTGCGCTTTGTCATTTTTTCCTTAAAGAAGAGAAGAGAAAGAAGCATGACAAAGACGGGTGCCGTGTAAAGCAGTACGGCTGCGACGGAAAGGGAGGTTTCGCCCATGGCGATAAAATAGCAATAATTAAACAGCACAAAGCTGGCAATGCCCGTGCCTGCAAAGCACCAAATGTCCCGCAGGCGGATTTTAAGCATCCCGGGATTTTTGATGGCAAGGAACACAACCAAGACGGCGGCGGAGATATATGCCCGGAATGCGATAAGCTGCATGGGCGAAAATCCCGCCGCGGTGAGCGTGCGTACAAATATGCCGATTGTGCCCCATAGGGCGCCCGCCGCGATAATGGCGAGGTAAGCGGTTTTTCTGGTGGGCATGGTTGCTCCTTACATTACACAAAAGATTCAAAGAACATTATGCACAAACAGGAAAAACAAGTCAACTGATGCGGCGGAAAGGTTTTTGACATCATAAGAAAAACTCACTATAATAAATAGGAATAAATGAACAAAGCATAGGAGGCGCCTTTTTTTGGAGAAAGCAAAAGTACAACAGAAGATAAAAGAAGGCCGCCACCGCATGAATAAAAACCTGAAGGCCAAAATCAAGGAATCGCTGACCTCGGTTTTGCCTATCACTATTATTGTCCTTGTGCTACATTTTACGATTACACCGCTCTCGGGCGGTACGCTTGCGTTGTTTTTGGTGGGCGCATTTTTCCTGATTGTGGGCATGGGGCTTTTTACATTGGGTGCGGATCTTTCTATGATGCCCATGGGTGAAACGATCGGGTCTGAGCTGACAAAATCGCGTAAGCTGTTATTGCTGATTGTTGTGGCGTTTGTGATGGGCATGTTCATCACCATTGCCGAGCCAGATTTGCAGGTGCTTGCAGAGCAGGTGTCCTCTATCCCAAACATGACGCTGATTTTGACTGTGGCAGTGGGAGTTGGTCTTTTCCTTGTGCTGGCATTGTTGCGTATTGTGTTTCAAAAGAGCCTGCGTGTATTGCTGATTATTTGTTATGCCGCAATTTTTATCATCGCAGCCTTTGCTTCCGACAGCTTTCTTGCTGTGGCGTTTGATTCGGGCGGCGTGACCACCGGCCCCATCACGGTGCCGTTTATATTGGCGCTGGGCATTGGTGTGGCGGCAGTACGCGGCGGCAAAAGCTCGCAGGACGACAGCTTTGGGCTGGTGGCAATCTGTTCGATAGGGCCCATCCTTGCGGTGCTGCTTTTGGACATGTTTTTCCGGAATTCCGGCGCGACGTATGCGGAGGTAGCCCCAACGGAGATCAACAGCGTTGTTGAGCTTTTTGAGGCGTTTGGGCATGGGTTCCCAGAGTATTTTAAGGAAGTTGGCATTGCGCTTTCTCCCATCATCATATTCTTTGCCATTTTCCAGATATTTGTGTTGAAGCTGCCCAAAACGCAGATCATTAAAATGATCGTGGGTATTGGGTATACTTATATTGGGCTTGTGTTGTTCCTCACAGGTGTGAATGTGGGCTTTTTGCCAATCGGCAACTACATTGGTGCACAGATTGGCTCACTGGATTACAATTGGATATTGATACCGCTTGGCGCGGTGATGGGGTTCTTTGTGGTTATGGCAGAGCCGGCGGTGCACGTGCTCAACAAGCAGGTGGAGGAAATCACCGTAGGCGCCATCACAAAAAGATCCATGCTCATGTCGCTTTCCATTGGCGTGGCAATCTCCATTGGGCTTTCCATGATCCGCGTGGTTACCGGGCTTTCCATCTGGTGGTTTATACTGCCGGGGTATGGCATTGCGCTTGCGCTCACGTTTTTTGTACCCAGGGTGTTTACCGCTATTGCCTTTGACTCAGGTGGCGTGGCCTCTGGCCCCATGACGGCAACGTTCCTTTTGCCTTTTGCCATGGGTGCGTGTGCTTCTGTGGGTGGAAATATTATGACAGACGCGTTTGGTCTTGTGGCAATGGTTGCCATGACGCCGCTCATCACCATACAGGGCTTGGGGCTTGTGTACAAGATTAAGCTGAAGAGGGAAGAAGGGCTGGAAAAACCCGAAGGCGGACTTGTCCCTGTTTTGGATGAAGAGGATGAAGAAATTATCGATCTTTAATATATAGACGGAAGTATATGAGGTATCGTTATGGATGGGCAACAAAAAGGTGCGCCTAAGCGCATAAAGCTTTTGGTCACCATTGTGGACAGGGGCAAAGGGAAAGAAGTGCGAGAGGTCGTGAACAAAGCGTGCAGGGCGTTTCATCTTTCCTTTATGGGACGTGGTACGGCCGCGTCAGAAATACTCGATTACCTTGGCCTTGGGGAAACGGAAAAGGACATAGTGATGTCTGTTGTGCGGGAAGAATGCCTGGATGAAGTGATGTTGGCGCTGCAAAAGAACCTGCGGCTGGATATCCCCGGCAACGGCATTGCGTTCACCATCCGTATTACCAGTGTGGGCGGGCCGGTTACGCTGAATGTTATCTCTGGTACACCGGAAACGTTGGAGGAATATGCAAGGAAGAGGAGAGAAGGCAAATGACGGGAAATAGAATAAGGACAAACCCTGATGAAAGCCAGTACCGGCTGATATTGACCATTGTAAACCGCGGGTTTGCGGACGAGGTGATGGACGCAGCACGTGATGCGGGTGCGCATGGTGGCACGGTGCTCTATGCGCGGGGGTCGGGCGTGCACGAGATGCAGAAGTTTTTTGGCATCACCATAGAGCCGGAAAAAGAAGTGGTGCTGATCCTTGTGGATGTGGAATCGCGCGACCAGATCATGAAGGCGATTTGCAAGGGTGCCGGGCTTAACACCGAGGGCCGCGGTATGTCATTTACCCTACCGGTGGATGATGTGATGGGGATTGTGCATCTGATGAAAGGCGCAGACGCTACAGAACCGCCGTGATAAGGAATCAATATAAACAAAAGTTTTTTATGCAGCCATCTGTTTTCGCGGCCAGCGGGGGGCAGTGTGGCTGTTTTTGCTTAAAAAAAGCATAAGTGCATGGCAACGGTTACACTTCACACAAGCCAGCTTGCTGGATAAAAGAAAAGGCCCGCTATAATGCGGACCTTTGGGATAAAAATAATAAATATGATTTCAGTTGTTTATTATGCCTGTACAAGCGAGATTTTCATTTGCTTTTCTTCAATATACCGGACAACGTCTTCCACTGTGTTAAACAAGCGCAGGTCGCGGTCGGGAATCTCTATTTTAAATTCCTTCTCAAACGCAATTACCATCTCCATCAATCCAAACGAATCGATATCGAGGTCGCTCACCAAGTGCTTGTCCAGCGTGATTTCCTCCGGGTCGTGCGGGCAAGTCGTTGCCAGCAGCTGTTGTACTATGGAAAAATCAACCATTGTTCTCACCACCTTTCCATCGGGCTGTTTGCATAAAGCTGTTTAGCCCTGTTTATAGCCGATTTTTCGAACTTTGCCGTTATTATCTTATCAATACCTAGCGTTTGCTAAAAGCTTGTTTTTTGCTCAAACTCCATCAAACCCCGGTTAAAGCATAGCGTACTCTACTTTATTGATATCCATCAATGCTTGATCACAAACCGTTTAATGGACTTTTTGGTTGTTTTCTCAAATTCAGTATCCCGCAGTTTGAATTCGTGCACCTGTTTGTACCCGGGCAAGCTTTTGTTTACTTCCGCAATATCATTTTCCAGTTGCTTTTGAAGCTCTTCTGCCGTATATTGCGCTGCGTGGGTTTCCTCCGGGTAGATCTCTGCTACAAGGCCTGTCTCAGAAAGCCCGTCTGCAAGCGGGGCATATACCACCACTTCTTTGATATACGGAATGCGCATCAGGTAGCCTTCAATCTCTTCCGGATACACATTCTTGCCGTTAGAGAGCACAATCAGGTTCTTTTTGCGCCCGGTGATAAACAGGTAGCCATCTTCATCCAGATGCCCAATATCCCCGGTGTTAAACCAGCCATCCTGCAAAACCTCGGCTGTGGCTTGTGGGTTTTTGTAATACCCCAGCATAACGTTATCGCCTTTAACCCAAATCTCGCCGCTGCCGTCCTCAGCCTCTTCCCTGATTGTAACACGGCAGCAGGAAATTGGCAAACCGATGGAGCCGTCTTTGTTTTCCCAGTCGGGATTAACAGACACAAGCGGTGAACACTCCGTGATGCCGTAGCCCTGCAAGAGCAATATGCCAAAGTCGCGGAATGCCTTGGAATAAAACGCCGCCAGCGGTGCGCCGCCGCATATGATCAGCTTCAGGTTGCCGCCAAGCGCGTCTATGATATCTTTAAAAAGCTCCCGGCGCTTGTCCACGCCCTGCGCCATCAGCTCTTCGCTCTTTTGCAGCGCCTGCTTCAGTTGCTCCTCGCCGCCGTTTGCTTTGGCGTTCGCCCATATTTTGCGGTACATCATTTCCACATAAAGCGGCACAAGGGTGAGCATATCTGGTTTGAAGAGCTGCAGGTTTTGCAAAAAATACCGTGGGCTGTCGTTAATGCAAATGGTTACGCCGCCCATAATTTCCATCATAATGCCATGCGCAAATTCGTAGGAATGGTGAATGGGCAATACCGACATGCATACCTTGCCCGGCCTCATATGTCTTAATTCGCCCGCTGCCGCACTCAATATATTCTTTTGCGTCAGCATCACGCCTTTGCTTTTTCCTGTTGTGCCAGAGGTATATAGCAACGATGATAACTGTCCTTCGTTTGCCGCGCTATTCTTATACGCTGTTTGATCCAGTGTTTTGCCATGCTCTACCAGCCTGTCAAAGCTCAGGAATGCGCTGGCGTCGTCCCGCTCCGCCATGCCAATGAAGCACTCTACATTAGGCAGGCTGCCCTTGATAGACTCCATCACCTCTTTAAACGTGGCCGAATAGACCACCGCCGCCGCGCCGCTATCGTTCAAAACATTGGCAATTTCATCCTCCGGCAGCTCTTTGTCCACTGGCACAATTACACCGCCGCCGCAAACCGCTGCAAAATACGTCGCGATCCACTTTACGCTTGTTTCGCCAATCACGGCAATTTTGCCATCTGCGAGGCCTTTTTCCAGCAGTGCCGCGCCCAGGCTGTTTACAATATCCGCAAATTCCTCGCAGCTTGTGTTTTTTATGCCCTCGCCATCCTTCTCGCGGAACATGTCGCGTCCCTGGTATACGGCGGGGCATGTTTCCATCAGCTCTCGAAAGGAGCCGTAATTTCTTATTTCATATAATTCGTGCGTCATTTTGCCTCCTGTTCACTTGCCTTTTCAGCACACATTATACAGATTTGACTGGAAAATAGCAAGCTGGCGAAACGCCAGCCGCAGGTATAATCCTGTTGTATGCCGGGAAGCTCCGGCATACTTACAGAAATGCTAGGTGCCGGGCAACCCTTACCCTCAACGGGTTGAAAGAGCACATGATATAAAAAAGAGACTGATCTACAGCCTCTTTATTTTTGTTCATCTGTTATTTTTACTTAAAGCGCGATATCAAACAGGAATCCGGTGCTTGGCATTAGTGCGTCCAGCAAGCTGCTTTGCACCTGCATGTTGCTGAAGTTTGTATAGGTTGCCGCCGGAATTCGCATCGCCTGGTCCGCATTGTTTGCCGCTGTACTGGCCACGCCGCCATAGCCCGCAAGCGCCTCCCGCACAGAGGCGGGGCTTTCCTGTACGGCTGCTGTCAGCTTTTTCGAGTCCACCTGCATCATGCCTTCATCATCGATACTGATGCCCATGGAGGAAAGGCGCGACGCCGCGTGCCCGCCATAACTTGCGATTGACATGGCTGTCATGCCATTATTGGCAACAAGGCCAAGTGCCCTTGTAACCCCAGCGCCATCCGCGCTGCCGGACATCAGGTGAGATACCGCCTGGTTATAGGCCGAGGCAAAAGTTTTTGCCGCGTCCACAACAGCCGAAGCATCTGTCGCCTTTGTCAGCGAGGCGCTGCCCTCGCCGGTCAGTGTCATTTTGGCGCCCCTGCCATCTGGGATAGAGACTGTATTTGTGGCAGAAGAAAAGCTCTGCCCGTTTATTGTATAGTTTGCGTCCTTTGCTTCCTGTGTTGTCTGTAAATCCAGCGTTTGCGCGGCGTTATTTCCACCCGGCGTGCCGGAAACCTGAAAATAAGCTAGGTCGCCCGTTTCCTTTGACGTCAGTTTGAGGGAGCTTTTGCCATCCTCACTCACAACCTCTGCGGAAACTCCTGCTTTAGATTCGTTGATTTTCCCAGCAATCGCTTTTAACGTGTCTTCGTTTGTGTCGCCCGCATCCACAGTAAAGTCAATGGTGTGGCTTCCGTTTTCTGTTTCCAGCACAAAGCTGTTTTGCCCCACGCCAAAGGAAGAATTCTCTGATGAGCTGAGCTGTGCGGAAGAGGACTGCTGGCTTGTCGCCAGGTTGCTTACGCCAATGTTCAAGGACATGCTGCTTTTGCTGTAAAGAGATGCCTTTGCCGTTACCACGCTGCTGTCCGAGCTTACCAATGTGGAAGCACCCATGGATTTTGCCGCGCTGGAAAGTGAAGACGCAGACGTTTTTAAAAGGCTGAGATTGGAGGTGTTCTCCCGCGCAAAGGACATTGTTTTAAAAAGTGTGTTGTTTGTGGTGCCTTGCGCCGTGCCTAAAAGTCCACTCCAAAAACCGGACGAAGAAGTCGAATCCGTTTTTAGCGAGCCGTCTTTAGTCAGGCTGTTTTTAACCGCATTGGAAGCGTATTTCCCCACGTTTCCAATTTTATAAAGGTTAAGCATACTTTGGTTACTTAAGCTGATTGTATTTGCCATGCCGATCATCCTTCCATGAAAAACCGGTCGTCAAAAACCAGGAGGTATATCCCTCCGCCTATATGATATACCCAAAACGTCTGTATTGCAAGCTTTTTCCTTCATTTTACATATGTTTTTCACGATATAATATGCTGTTATTTACTCTCCTGTGGTATGATGAAGGCAGGAAAGGGGATGCTATGCTGGAGAAAGAAGATATTATCGCCTATTCGCTGGGGCTTCCCGGCGTTTATGAAGACCATCCGTTTGGGGGAAGCATTGTAGCGCTGCGGCACAAGGCAAACAAAAAAAGCTTTGTGTTCTTAATTTATGCGCATGGCAGGCTGCACGTGAACCTAAAATGCGAGCCGCTTCGCGCAGAACTGCTGCGGCAGACCTATGCGGGCGTTATTCCGGGTTATCATATGAATAAGGCGCACTGGAACAGCGTTTTCCTGGATGAAGACATTCCGGACAGCGAGATTTTTGGCATGATTAAGATCAGCTATGAGTTGACAAAACCAAAACGGAAAGCAAAATGAGAAAAGAAACCCTCCGTATGTTTATTGCCGCGCAGCTACAGCCCGCTGCGCTCCGGGAGCTGGCTGCTTTTTCCGCTCGGATGAAGAGGGAGTTTCCCGGTAATTACTCGCGCGTGGAAAATTTTCATATCACGTTGGCTTTTTTAGGTGATACACTCGTTTCTTCTGTGCCAACGCTGGAGGCAATTATCTCTGGCTGCTGTAAAAACACTCCGCCCGTAACGCTTACGCTATCCGGCGCGGGATTTTTCGGCAACCCCGTAAACGCCATTTTGTGGTGTGGCATGGACGGCGCCGCACCACTTGTGGATTTGAGCAACCGCTTGCGGGAGGGGCTGTCCGCCCAGGGGGTTCGTTATGATCCAAAGCCTATGAATCCGCATATCACGCTGGCGCGCAAGGTGGATATGAACAAAGCAGACATTGAAAAGTATCGTCCGGCTGCCCTACAAAGCAAAGCAGACCGCATTTCACTTTATAGCAGCCAAAGGATAAATGGTGTTTTGACCTACACACCACTTACCACAACGGTATTGAAATAGCTTTATTGGTTAAGGGAATCCACCGCTTGTTTTAAAACCTTGCCTACGGAATCGTTGATGACAAGAGTTGCCTTGCTGTCGAAGGGCGTGCGGCTTTTGTTGATGAGCACAAGGGCACTTCCGTTAAAATACTCCAGCAGTCCTGCCGCGGGATAGACCACCAGCGACGTGCCGCCTACAATAAGCACATCGGCCTGTGAAATTGCCAAGATGGCCGATTGCAAAACACCATCGTCCAGTTGTTCTTCATATAGCACAACATCTGGGCGCACCATACCGCCGCATTCTGTGCAAAGCGGCACGCCCTCCCGTTCCTTTTGCGGATGCAGCACATAATCTAGCGTATAGTCTATATTGCAGGCCGCGCAAAAATTGCGGTATACCGATCCGTGTAGCTCATAGACTGTTTTGCTGCCTGCCTGCTGGTGCAGCCCGTCTATGTTTTGAGTAACCACCGCTTTCAGCCGGCCCTGCTGTTCCAGCCGGGCGAGCGCAAAATGCGCATCATTCGGCTTTGCCTGCGTATTGATGAGGTTGCTTTTGTAATACTCAAAAAAAGTCTGCGGATGAGCGGCAAAAAAGCTGTGGCTCAAAAGTTGCTCGGGCGAACGGTCAAATTCCTTCATCGCCTGGTACAGGCCGTCCTCTGAACGGAAATCCTTTAGCCCGCTTTCCGTGGAAACACCCGCGCCGCCAAAAAACACGGCATTTTTGCAATCTTGAAGGAGTACTGCCAGTTTTTCCACCATAAAGCAAAGCCTCCTTTTGGCAATCATTTACTATTCGGCATCCTGCTGCCTTATTTCCATTCTTTTGATCTTGCCGCTTGTTGTCTTGGGCAGCTCTGTCACAAACTCGACAACGCGCGGGTATTTATATGGCGCGGTCACATTTTTTACATGATCCTGCAATTCTTTTTTTAGTTCGTCCGAGGGACTGTATCCCTTGGTGAGCACCACAGTGGCCTTTACCACCTGCCCACGCACCGCGTCTGGCACGGCGGTAATGGCGCATTCCAGCACCGCGTCGTGTGTCAGCAGCGCACTCTCCACCTCAAACGGCCCAATGCGGTATCCCGAGCATTTGATTACGTCGTCGTTCCTGCCCACAAACCAGTAATAACCGTCTGCGTCTCGCCATGCGGTGTCCCCTGTGGAATAGGTACCCGCAGGCCAACTTTTTGCCATGGCATCCGGGTCGCGGTAATACTCGCGGAACAGCCCGGTGGGGTGCTGCTTGTCTGTGTTCTTTACTACAATTGTGCCCACAACGCCATCCTCACACGAGTTACCTTCTTCGTCCACAATATCGAGGTCATACAGCGGGGAGGGCTTGCCTGTGGAGCCGGGCTTTACGGGGAACCATTCAAAGTTTGCGATAAACACGCTGGACTCCGATTGCCCAAACCCTTCGCAGATAGGCACGCCGGTAAGCTCCATAAAACGGTTATACACCTCTGGATTCAGAGGTTCACCAGCCGTGCCCGCGTGCTGTAATGTAGAGAAATCATATTTGGAGAAATCCTCCTGGATTAAAAAGCGGTACACAGTGGGCGGTGCGCAAAATGTCGTCAAACGCAGGCGCGCCATGGTCTCCAGCATTTTTACCGGGTCAAATTTCTCCTGGTCATAGGCCACGATGACCGCCCCGCAAATCCATTGTCCATAGATCTTGCCCCAACCGAACTTTGCCCAGCCGGAATCTGCCGCAACAAGGTGCAGGCCGCCTTCCTCCACGCGCTGCCAATACTTTGCCGTCACAATGTGTCCCAGCGGGTAGGTGAAGTCGTGTAATATCATCTTGGGCATTCCCGTGGTGCCGGATGAAAAATAAATCAGCATGGGGTCTGTCGCTTTATTTGCTTCACTGCCCGTGGGCCGTTGCCAGTCCGGGGCGGTGTCCAGGTCTGTTCGCAGCGAGCACCACCCATCCGGCGCTTCGCCGAGTATGCTGGTATACTTCAATGTTTTGCACTCCGGACGTGCCGCGTCCACATGCTTTACAACCTCCGGGTCGTCTGCCGCACAGATCATTTTGACGCTGGCGGCATTGCAACGATACACAATGTCCTTGGGTGTGAGCTGGTAGGTTGCGGGAATGACCACGCCTCCCATTTTGTGCAGCCCCACCATGAGAAACCATACCTCTGGGCGTTGCTTTAGCATCAGCATTACAGCGTCGCCTTTTTGAATGCCTTTGGCGCGAAGCATACTGGCTGCCTTGTCGCTCCAATATTTCACCTCGCCAAAGGTAAAGCGCTTCTCCTGTCCTTCGTCGTTGCACCATACAAGCGCGGGCTTGTCCGCGTCCTGCTTTGCCCATTCGTCTATCACGTCGTAGCCAAAATTAAATCCTTCTGGGATATTTAGCTTATAGTTCTGTTTAAAATCCTCATAGCTTTCAAACTCTGTCCTGTCTAAAAATCTTTCTACCATAATTCCCTCTGCCAATCCTTTTGTTTTCCCTTATTAAGCCAGCCGCAAAACTCGTCGACAGCAAGCAGTGCACTGCCATCGTCTTTTTCATGCGCCTATCCTGCTATCGTTTACCCGCACAAGCATTTTCATTAATAACGGTTAAGAATTTTGCCTTATTCGTCACTGCGCGCTGCCCGTGTGGCACAGCAGGGTTAAAGTAAATGCTGTCGCCTGTCTCCAGCGTAAATTCCCGCTTGCCAATGGCAATGGTAATGGTGCCTTCCAGCACATAATTGAACTCTTGCCCGGCGTGTGACACAAGCTCGGCTTGCTCTGCTTTTGTGAGCGTAACGATCATGGGGTCCATGTCCCTGTTTTTATAGTTTGCCGCAAGCGCGGAAAAAGAATAGCCCGCGTATCGGTCTACCTTAACGCCATTGCCCCCGCGCACAATCGTGTATTCGTCCATACGTGGCCCTTCGCCCGTCATCAACACTGTGGTGTCCACGCCAAACTCGCCAGCGACAGCATACAGCACGCCAATCGGGATATCGTCCGTCGCGTTCTCATAGCTTTGGTATTCGGCAAGCGGTATGCCGACCTTGTCCGCAACCTCCTGCTGCGAGATCTCCAAAATTTCCCTTAACTCGCGTATACGCGCGGCAATTTGCTCAATCTGCTCGTTCATTCTTTTTTCCTTTCCTGCTAAGTGGTGCTCTGATATGTATTTTTTTATTTTACCATATTATTTTTTGTTTGGCACCATAAACCCTCATTTCTTTTAACAGAAAACCGTGCTTTTTGCCAATTTTTTTGGAGATTGCCCTGCTTGCGCTTGTAAATTTGAGTTGTTTGTGGGAAAATCTAAGAAAGAATTTTTTGCTTTTGTACTTGAAAGAATCAGGGAGGTGACCTCCATGCCTTTGCAAGCCGCATTTGCGCTTCCACACCCGCCCATCATCCTGCCCGAGGTTGGCAGGGGGGAGGAGAAGGCCATCCACAAAACAACAGATGGATTCCGTGCGGCGTCCCGCATGATTGCGAACCTGCAACCGGAAACAATTGTCATTTGTTCCCCGCATTCTGTTTTATACGCCGATTATTTCCATATTTCGGAGGGCAAAAAATACAGGGACAGTATGCGCCGCTTTGGCGTGCCCGGGCTAACGCTGGAGGCGGAGTATGACGAAGAGTTTGTGGGTGCGTTGTGTGGCATCGCGGCAAAAGAGGTTTTCCCGGCGGGGACGCTGGGCACAAAGGAAGACGTGCCCGACCATGCCACATTCATCCCGCTTTATTTTTTAAACCAACAATATACAAACTATAAATTGGTGCGGGTGGGACTTTCCGGCCTTTCGCTACACGATCATTTTCGTTTTGGAAAAATGATTGCACAAGCGGCAGCCGACCTTGACCGAAAAACAGTGCTGGTTGCAAGCGGCGACCTGAGCCATAAGCTGAAGGAGGACGGGCCATATGGTTATGACCCCATGGGGCCGGTGTTCGACGGGGAGATTGCGGATATTTTCTCCTCCGGCAGGCTGGAGGAGCTGGAGAAAATGGATCCTTCCGTATATGAGCCTGCCGCCGAATGCGGGCTGCGGTCGTTTGTGATCATGGCAGGCGCGCTTTACGGCACCCGCATAAAGCCCGAGATGTTTTCGTGCGAGGGTCCGTTTGGCGTTGGATATGCCACTGCCGCGTTTTTAACAGAATAAAATAATACAGAAGGAGCAGTATCATGGATGTGTATGTCGAATTGGCAAAAAACTCTCTGGAAGAGTTTATAAAACATGGGAAGAGATATGAACCGCCCTATGACCCGCCCCTGCCGGGCGAGCTGACCTCGCAGCGGGCGGCTGTTTTTGTGTCGTTGAAAAAAGACGGCGCGTTGCGGGGATGCATTGGCTCCTTGCAACCGACAATGGAAAATATTGTGCAGGAAATTGTGGAATATGCCATACTGGCAGGGTCAAAAGACCCGCGCTTCCCCCCTGTTGATGTGGCTGAGCTTGATAGCATTGAGTATAGTGTGGATGTATTAAGCACGCCCGAGCCCACTACGTTTGACGAGCTGGACGCAAAGGAATACGGCGTCATTGTGACAAACGGCTGGCGGCGCGGTGTGCTGCTGCCCAACCTGGAGGATGTGGACACGCCCGAAGAGCAGATTAGTATTGCTATGCAAAAAGCGCATATCCGCGCGGACGAGCCTTATGAACTGGAGCGTTTTCGCGTGGTTCGCCACAAATGAAAACGGTTTGCGCTATCTGCCTGCACACCTGCGCGCTATCTCCCGGGCAAGCCGGCCTGTGCGGTGCGCGGGTTAACGAGAACGGGAAGATCGTTGCGCAAAACTATGGTATGCTTACCGCGCTGGTGTTAGACCCCATCGAAAAAAAGCCGCTCGCCCGCTTTCATCCGGGCAGCTATATCTTGTCGGCAGGCAGCTATGGCTGCAACCTCAAATGCCCCTTTTGCCAAAACAGCGACATCTCCATGCCCGAGGGTGCAATCCCCGCCACCTATACGCCGCCCGAAGCGCTGGTGGAAAAAGCGCTTTCCCTACAAAGTAACGGAAATATTGGTATTGCCTACACCTATAACGAGCCGCTGGTCGGCTATGAATACGTGCTGGATTGTGCTACGCTGGCGCACAAAAACGGCCTTTTCAATGTCGCCGTTACCAACGGCATGGTGTGCCCTGCTCCGCTGGAAGCCCTGCTGCCTCACCTGGATGCAATGAATATTGATTTAAAAGCATTTACGCAAGCTTTTTATGACAAAGTCGGCGGGGATCTTGATGCGGTCAAAAACAGCATAGCGCTTGCGGCAAAGCATTGCCATGTGGAGGTGACGACGCTTATTATCCCGGGCGAAAACGATTCGCAACAGGAAATTGAAGCGCTTGCGGCATGGCTGGCCTCCGTCAACCCAAAAATCCCATTGCATGTCAGCCGTTTTTTTCCGCGGTTCCACATGACGGAAAAACCGCCTACGCCCGTGCAAACAATTTACGCGCTGGCAAGCACGGCGCGCAAGCATTTAAAATATGTATATGAGGGAAATTGTTAATCCATAGGTCTAAAAAAAGCCCTGCCGTTTTAAAAAAGGCAAGGCTCTTTTCTTTTTTCGTTTGTTTTATAGGGCTTTTTATGCTTTCAGGATAGAAAGTGCCACATCGCTGGCAGAAGCAGCATCAGAAGCATAATAGTCAGCACCGATTGTCTCGCAGAAGTTCTGCGTAACAGGCGCGCCGCCCACCATCACTTTGATCTTGCCTTTCATGCCTTTTGCGTCCACAGCGTCCACAACGTCCTTCATCACGCTCATGGTTGTTGTGAGCAGTGCCGAGCAAGCGATTACTTTTGCGTCATGCTCAATTGCTGCATCCACAAATTTCTCCGGCGGAACGTCTACGCCAAGGTCAATAACCTCAATGCCTTTGCCTTCCAGCATGATTTTAACAAGGTTTTTGCCGATGTCATGCAGGTCGCCCTTTACCGTTCCCAAAATTACTTTGCCCACGTTGTCCGCGTCGCCTTCTTCCATGGCCGGCTTCAACACTTCAATACCCGCGTTCATTGCACGCGCAGCAATCAGCACTTCCGGTACATACACTTCATTGTTCTTGAATTTTTCGCCAATGATGGACATTCCCGCCAAAAGACCGTCGCTCAGGATCTCTTTAGCCGGCTTGCCTTCTTCCAGGGCGGTAGCCACCAGTTCTTTTACATTCTTCGCTCTTCCCTGTTGCACAAAGGTACTTAGTTCGTCATACACGCTCATTTGTTTACCCTCCATAATAGCGCTATTTTTCATTCGGCTTTCACCAAAACTGTCTTACGGTTATATGTTGCCGCGCTTATCGCGGTATTTGCCGGGCGAGGTGCCCGTCTGTTTTTTAAATACTTTGTTGAAATACGTTTGATCCTCGAACCCGCACAGGTAGGCGACCTCTACAAGCGGGATATCCTTGTCCAAAAGCAGCATTTTTGCGTTGTCCACCCGCACTTTGTTGATAAACCCTGTGATAGAGATTCCCATTTCGTCCTTGAATACCCTGCTGATATACGACACCGAAAAATTGACATTGGACGAAATATCATTCAGCGTAATCTTCTGCATATAGTTCTGCCGGATATAGGTGATAATATCCAGTATAATGTCCGAATGTTTCACAGCGCCAAGGTCAAACACGCTGTTGGTAAAACGGATGAGCACATTTGCCAGCCAGGTGTTGAGCTCGTCCAGCGTTTTAAAGCTGTCGATATCCCGCAGGTAATCATAGTTGAGGCCAAATACCTGCACCACATCCGCGCCACCTTCAATCGCCGCCCGGGAGAGAAGCACGATAAGCTCGGTTGTTCGCGCTTTGATGACATTGAAGTCGCCCCCGGAGCAGAAAAACACGTTGCCCAGTATTTCATTCAATACCTTTTGGGCGGCGGGTCTGTTGCCCTGCGCAATATAGTTCTGGAGTGACTTTTCTGCTTCTATGGGATACCTGTAGCTGTTCGATGCCTCGTTCTTCATGTCGGTGATGTAGGTAAACTGCTCGCTATCGCTCGTTGCAAGCTGCTCCATAATACGAAGCTCTATGCTGTCCCGCTCCATTGCGTAGGAGGTAAGCATATATAACACATCCGCAAAAGAGGATACCCTGCCGCATTCCACATACGGTATGGTATCGGCCAGCTTTTTTAGCCCGGCCACCGCTTTCCCGTCAAAAAAACCGGGTAGCTCCTCCGACAAAAATTCCTCACGGTCGGTCATCAAAAACGGGCCAACTACGATGCCCATCTTTTCACGGCCTTTTGATAACATTGTATTGATAAACGTCAGCCCCAGCGGACAAAGCCATTCATACTTGCCGCCCCAGCGCTCAGACTGGTAGCACGCATACGGTATCATATCCTGGCAGGCTGCCCTGCCAAATTGTTCCACCTGTACTTTGTAGCATTGAATGCAAAACGGGCTGAAATACTGCTGTGCATCCGCGTCGTTTAAATCGATGATACCGCAGTCGAGCTCACTGACTGCCTGGTATGCCTTCACAATCTTGCGTGCGGACTCAATGATACTACTCAAATTGATTACCCTCGCTTTTAGAGTATACCCATACAAAACAACTTTATTGGAATATTTTGTGGTTTGTTGTAAAATTGTATTCTATGTACGTTCAATTATTCGCCCAAAAGGCCTTTTAAACCGTTCAAAAGCGCATCCGGCATCTGCACAACAATGCCTTTTTGCTCCAGTCCATCTTTCAAGCCGGAAAAGTTGCGGAGCGCGGCGCTATAGGCCTGCTGCAGGCTGCCAGCGTTAAGCGGGGCTGTCATACCCCTGTAATTTTCATATACCGCTTCGTCAATTTCCCGCTCCAGATTTTTTGTTGGGTTGATAAAATGATCCATGTTACCGTCCATCAGCCGCACAAGCTGCAGGAAATAGCGCTGCACATACCACAAAAGCTCCAGGCTGCGCGCCGTTTCGCCGCGGTTTAGCACATTCACGCCAAATACCATGTTGTTGATGAGGTTATCCGCCACAAATTGGGCGGATTCCTGCAACCCGCCTTCTTCGGCTGGCTGTCTTAGCACCTGCAAGTGCCGCGCCAGGCTACCGTCCCGGTCAAACAGGCACATGGCATCCGGGTGGGGAAAATAGCCCATACTTACCCACGTGGCGATTTTCTCCATGCCATCCTGCGTGCAAAAATGGAATTCCCCGCGCACCAGGTTGGTAAACACCGCCACTTGCGTGCCGAATTCATTAAAGAAAAAACGGTAAAACGGATGAACGGCGGCAACCCACATTTCCCTGTCAAATTCCGTAAAAGCATCGTTCTCTATATAAATATAAAATTCCACATCCGAAAATTTATCGCCGCACCCCTGTGTAAATGACCCGTACATCAGCACGGCACGCACGCGGCTGTCCGCTGCCGCCTGTTCTTTTACTTTTTGAATCAATCTTTCCTGGGCTAACACGGCCTGCCCTCCCTTAGAACTGCTTTATGCCGCTGTGCACCTAAAAATAATAACGATTACTGCGCTTCCGCAGGGCACGCGCAGCAATAAAAGCAAATGAGATAAGCCTATCATTTGAGAAACCGCACTGAAGTTACTACCGATGAATGAAGTTCTATCAGTGGATGGTGTTATGGTTTTCAGTATATCACAAAAAAAGCACATAGCAAAACCCTTTTCGTTTTGCCAAATGCTTTTTTTATCCATCCCTTACCTTAGTTTACATAAACCGCTCAAACCGCTCCTTTTGCGCTTTGCAAACAGGGCATTTCGCGGGCGGATTGTTGTTGGCGCACAAATACCCGCAAACATTGCACCGCCACACAGGATAGGCCAGGCTGGTGGCAGAAGTGCCGTCCGCCGGCTTTGCCTTCCGGTCTTCCTTTTTTGGTGACCTGCGTTCGGGAACCTGTTTTTTGCTGTTATAATCATCCGTAATATACAGTGCACAAAAACACGCTCCATATTCCGCAAGGTCGTCGTCACGGTAATCGCAGGGGCACACAATATCGATGTTGTCCTCTTGTTTGCCCATATAAAGCCTGCACGGGCAAGCCTCTATCCCATATCGGTCCTTGTTTACCAGAATGCCTTCCACCAGCCGTAAGCAAAATTCCCTGACCGGGTTTAGTGTATATCCGCCATCCGCCGCGGTTTTTTTTATTTCCTCATATCGTTTTTCCACCCGGCTTTTTTCCATTTTTATTTCCCCGCCAGCTTTTCCAGTTCTTCCTGGTCAAACCCTATAATGACCTTTTCCCCATTTACCACAATCGTAGGAAAAGACCCGGATGGGTTATATCCCCGCTGCTCTGCCACAACATCTTCGATTTCGTTTTCGGGCACCATATCCACATCCACATAAGAATACGCGATATCGTGGCTGTTTAGGAACTCTTTTGTTTTCTTGCACCATCCGCAAGTGCTGAGCGCGTACATTTTGATATCCCCAACAGTTCTCTTTCCGTCCTTCTTGGTAAATATTGTCATTTGCATTACCCTCGTTTCCTGCATTATTAATTATCTAGCATAATTTACTAATAAACAAAAAAGAAGGCCCTTAAGCACAAGAGAAGCAAAACACGCAGACAAAGGGATACGTTGCAAAAGAAGAATAGAGTTATACGCCGTCTGCTGTCTGCTTTTGGCCAGAGGCTGTTTCCCGCGGTTGTGCCTGACTCAAATCACCTGCCTGGGGGCTTTTTCGCAACTTGATTTTACTTTATAAGGTAGTATATACTGAGTCCTTGGGGGCTAGCGTATGAGACGGAATATTTTTCTAATGAATTTGGCGGCGGCGTTTTTGTGGATGGGCATGTATTCTTATGCCCCTGTTTTGCCCGCATATGCCGCGTCCATAGGCGCGAACATTGTCATGATCGGTATTATTGGCGGCTCCTATGGTATTATGCAGATTATTTTGCGCATTCCGCTTGGTATTGTAGCGGACAAGCTGAATAAGGATCACCTGATCCTCATTGTTGGGTTTGCTGTGCTCACGCTTTCCACCGTTCTTTTTATTTTTGCGGAAGGCGTGTACATGTTGATTTTTGCACGTGCTGTGGCAGGTGCGGCGGCGGCATGGTGGGTGGTCGTGTGCGTGTCCTTTTCCAAGTATTACCCGGAAAATGAGCAGGTGAAAGCACAGGGCAAGGTGTCCGCGTCGGCAAACATGGGCAAGGTGATTGCCGCTGTTTTGTGCGCTGTTGTTGCGCAATTCATCTCATACCAGGCGACGTTTATACTGGCGTTTGTCATTGCGGCGGTTGGCTTGGTGATGATGTTTGGGCTAAAGGACCAGAAAGCCCAGCAGGAAAAACCCGCTTCTGTAAAGGAACAGCTGGCCCTGCTCAAAAACAGGGAGCTGCTTTCCTTTTCTATATTGGCGTTGCTGAGCCAAATGCTGTGCTTTGCCATTCCCACAACATTTGCCGCCGTGGCGGCGGAGGAGCTGGGGGCGGATGGACTGCAGCTTGGCTTGCTGACGGCGGTTTATTTTCTTTTTACCAGCCTGTTTTCCCTGTTTGTGGGGACAAAGCTTTACAAAAAAATGGGGGGCCAGCATGTGCTGGCCATCTCTTTTCTCATTGGGGCGTTCAGCTGTATGCCGGTGTTCTATCACAGCAGCCTGGTGCAAATCTTTATTATGCAGGCGCTTTCCGGCATTAGCTATGGCATCACAATCGCCGCCCTGGGCGGCTTTGCCATTCGCTCTGTGCCTGTGCACCAACGCGGTGCGGCAACGGGCATCTTCCAGTCCATCTTTGGTGTGGGCATTTTTCTGGGGCCGGTTGTCACAGGGTTTACAATTGACGGGGTGTCCTCTGACGCGGCGTATTGGCTAATGTTTATTTTGATGTTGGTTGCCGCGGCGCTGTGCTATGTGCTGGTGCCCAAGCGTTACCATGGCATGACATAAGCAGAATTGAAAACCGCGCGACAGGGATTGCACCGTTGCGCGGTTTTTTTGGTTAAATGAATTAAGTGATACTTGCTCAGGCGCAGGCTTTTTCCCGTTTGCTGCCTTCCCGGCTGTGGAACAATGACGCCTCGGACGCCACACCATTCCATTTGCAGGCCGAAAGAAAAATACCCAGCAAAATCATGTTGGCAACGATGGTCGTTCCGCTGGCAAACAGCATGGGATAGGACGTTAGCGTGGCGGGCAGGACTGTGTTGGCAAGAACAAAGATGACGCCTTGTATGCAAAAGGTGAGCGCCACGCCATGGGCGATAAGCCGGGCAAAATAGTTTTTCTGTTTTCGTGCCACATAAAACAGGAAGCCTACGAATGCACCGATAACAGCGCATAATGCCACACCCCATAAAATGCCGTGGTTTACAATAACCGAAAGCAGGGCAAAATCTGCGCTTTGCAAATCCGGCATGTTTTCGACAGACCAAAATTCCGGGTAGTTCACAAACGCAGGCGGAGTTGCCCAAGCGGTGCTTTCGCCCAGAGGCTGCGCCCCGGAGAGTAGTACCTGAAATTCGCTTGGGAGATAGCCCGCGCCGGTTTTATCTGTAAAAATTACCATGAGCCGCCTCAATATAAGCGGATTTGAGATAATATACAGCACAACAAGTAGCGCGATTGGCAGCAATATAAGCAGCACACTCCCTGCCGGCGAGGTGTTAAACCATCCCTTTGCCGCCAATGCCAGCAGCAGTACAAGACAGGAGACGCCCAAGATCAGCGCCATGGTAAAATGAGGGATGATCAAAACAAAGAAAACGGGCGGAAGCATTAACCCAAAGGACAAAAGCAGCCCAAAATACCGTTTTCCTTTCATGTTGTATAAAAGCCCGCAATATACAGGCAAAAACAGCAGACAGGCTGAGTTGCCCACAAACGGGATATAATAACGCCCGTTCAGCATAATGGCATTGCCGAAAAAGCTCCACACGAAAAGAATAAGCAACATGCCGATACCCAATGCATAAAATACCCAGGTATACCGGGAAAACAACGTATAGTCAAAAATATAAAAAGCGAAGCAAAGGGCGATACCAATGCACAGGTAAAGCGGGTAGCTTGCCGATTTGATGATAAACGCCTGCACAAGAGCGGCGGCAAGCACCATCAATATGGCCGCAAAAACGAGTTTTCCATTCGGCTTTGGCCGATGTGTGCGGTCTAGCTGCCCACCCACTATCACGGGGTCGCCCATCTGGCGTATGGCTTCTGCTTTGGCTTCTTTTTCTTCCATGCCAGCCACCATACAGGCTTGCTTTTGATCGTCCATGTGGGCTGCAAGCTCGCGCCGGATATCGCCGTGTGCTTTTTTGCAGCGTACCTGGGCACAGGTATCCTCGATGTATTCGTCAAAAGTATTATATTCCCGCATAGCTCATTCCCCCCAGCATATCCTTCATTGCGTGTGCGTATTTTTGCCATTCCGCTGTTTTTTGCTTAAGCAGCTTTTGCCCCTGCGCCGTAAGGTGGTAATATTTACGCGTGCGGCCCTGCGCTTGCTGCTCGTATGTTTCGACCGCGCCATCCTGCTCCAGCGTGTGTAGCAGGGGATAAAGCGTCCCCGCTTTTAATTCAAACACATTATTGGATTGCTCCTGCAGCGATTCAATCATTTGATAACCGTATAGATCGCCTTGCTCCAACAGCTTTAAAACCAACAAAATAGTGCTGCCTGCCATCAGGCTTTTCTCTATCATGCCATATCTCCCTTGTATATATCGAAAGTCTATATATAACATATATCGAAGTTCGACATATGTCAAGTAAAAAATATAACCCATGGACGGTGTGGAAAAACCGGACTTGGGGAGAAAGAAACAAAAAGCAAGGCATGAAAAGATTTTATTGTTATCCTTGTCACAAACAGCGAGGGGTACAGGGAGAAAAATCGATACGCCAATATGCATGAAAGGCGGAGCCTAGCCCTAATGGGGAATAAAAACGAAAAAATAAAATGCACAATAATATGATCGCAATATCATTGGCTGTGCTATAATAAAAGCAAAGGTGGTCAACAATGGACAATTCCCGTAAAAAAATAATGCTGGTGGATGATAATGTCACAAACCTTGTGATTGGCAAAAATGTTTTGTCGGATAAATACGATGTGTTTACGATTCCATCAGGCGAAAAATTATTTAAGCTGTTGGAGAAAACAACGCCGGATTTGATTTTGCTGGATATCGAAATGCCGGAAATGAACGGCTATGACGTGATTCGGCGGTTGAAGGAAGGGGAAGGCACAAAGCATATCCCTGTTATTTTCCTGACGGCAAAAAATGATACGGGAAGCGAGCTGGAGGGCCTTTCGCTGGGGGCGATAGATTATATCTCCAAGCCGTTTTCCCCGCCGCTTTTGTTAAAACGGATTGACCTGCATCTTTTGGTGGAAGATCAAAAACGTGAGCTAAAGGATTACAATGACAACCTGCAGGAGATGGTGAAGGAAAAGACCAAGACGGTGGTGACGCTGCAAAACGCTGTGCTGCAAACGGTGGCAGAGCTGGTGGAGTGCCGCGACGACATTACAGGCGGGCATATTGAACGCACGCAGCATTACCTGAGAATCCTTGTGAACGCGCTGATAGACAAAGGCATTTACCTCGAAGAGATGGGTGAATGGAAGGACAATGATTTCTTTTTCCAATCGGCACAGCTGCATGATGTGGGCAAGATTGCCATTAAGGACAGCATCTTGATGAAGCCGGGCAAGCTTTCGGAAAATGAATTTGAAGAGATGAAGGAGCACACCACGTTTGGTGGCAAGGTTATTGATAAGATAGGTAAAAGCACGGAGGAGAAAGCGTTTTTGGCACACGCCAAGGTGTTTGCGGAAACGCACCATGAGCGGTGGGATGGCACAGGGTATCCGCTGGGCATGAGCGGCAAGGAAATCCCGCTGGAGGGCAGGCTGATGGCCATTGCCGATGTATACGACGCGCTGATTTCTGAGCGGCCATATAAAGAAGCGCTGACGCATGGCGAAGCGGTGGAGATTATCGTGGCCGGAAAGGGCACGCATTTTGACCCGGTGCTTACGGATTTGTTTTTGTCGGTGGCGGATTCGTTTGATGAAGTGACGAAGTTTGCGCAAACGGCGGGACATTCCCCAGCCGACACCATGAAGCTGGAGCGGATATTGAACCCGGGCAGGACGGCAGGCGAAAAGAAGGCGGAATAAGGCTGAAATAAAAGTGTTTTGGTGGAAAAACCCCGGCCCTGACAAAGGAAACTGGGGCTTATTTATTGTATAAGGGCGGAAAAGGCCTTGGCACAAGAACCGTTTGCTTTACATTGGCTTTAGATTTTGATTCAATCGCTCTACCATCCACGCTAAGCGGCTGGCGCGGCCTGCGTCCGTTTTTGCGTCAAAATATGTCCGGGTATACGTCTTTTTTACAGAGGGGGACATTGTCAGGAAATTTGTGCGGGCAGGTTCATAGTCTTTCAATAATTCCAACAAGACTGCTGTTTGCTCTTCTGTGACAGGCGGGGCTTTGGGCGCGTCCCATTTTCCGTTCTTTTTAGCGGCTTCTATTGCCGCCCTGCCAGCATCGGTCATCAGGCCTTGCTTTTCAAGCTGTGCTACAAGCGATTTGTTTTTATCCGACCACTTGCTGTTTTTTCTGCGGGCAGAGAAATACTTGATATAGGCTTTATCATCAAGGCTTTGCATTTGGCCGTCGATCCAGCCAAAGCAAAGGGCTTCTTGCAGCGCCTCGCCTGCTTTTATTGTCTGGGGCCCGCCGGGTTTGCCAAGAAGCAGCCAGACGCCGCTGCTTGCCGTGCCATTATCTTTTAACCAACTCCGGAATTCTTCCCGTGAAGCAAATTGTAAATACTCTGGCAAAATAACCACCGCCGTTTTTTATTGATCAAAAGCTGATGCCTTCACATCAGTATATCGCATTTTTAACAGGCGGCAAAGAAAAACCGGCTTGCCTTATTGCGAGCCGGAGAGTATCTAGCATGTCCTACAACGCTTATCCTTCCCAATTATCGATGAGATCTACGGCATCGTCATAGTCTGCAATCAATATGTATTCCGCGATTTTATTGAGCATATCCTGCGTTTTTGCGTCCCAGTTTTCCAGCATAAGCGCGTCGATGGTGTTGTTTGCCACCAAGATGTCCATATCCTGTAGCGCTTCTCGCAGCGTACCCAGCTTGCTTTTCAGCTCGGCGGTATCGCCCGTGCTGTCGCCTGTGTCTCCACTGTGTATCACCACGCCAATCTGGGAGAGCAGCAGTTCCAGCTCGGCAAGGAACGCGTCGTTGTGGGTGGAGATATATTGCACGTCCTCGCTTTTTCCGGCGAATTCCAGCGCCTTTGCCTGCTCGGAGAGGCCTTGGGCGCCAATGCTGGCAAGCGCGCTTTTCAGCGCGTGCACATACACGGTATAAAGATGGTAATCCTCTTCCTCCAGCGCCAGGCGGATTTCATCCAGCTTCAGGTAGCCGTCTTTGTAGAAGGAATCCAGTGTGCGCATGTAGGTGACAAGCGAGCCGCCCGTCATGGCAATGCCTGTCTTTACATCCACACCGTCCAGCTTGATATCGGGCGCGGTATCGTGCACTTCCTCGCCGGTATATTTTTTGTGTTTTTCCTTTGGGATCCACTTATCCAGCATGGCATACAGCTTGGGTGTTTCTATAGGCTTGGCAAGGTAGTCATCCATACCGCTGGCAAGGAACATTTCCTTCATGCCGGAGACAGCGTTTGCCGTCATGGCAATGATAGGCAGGTTTTTGAAGTATCCGTCGCCGTTTTCCAGCTCGCGGATGGCCTGTGTTGCTTCTATACCATCCATGCCGGGCATCATGTGATCCATAAATATGATGTCGTATTGGCTTTGCTGCACAAGATCCACTGCTTCCTGTCCGCTTTTGCATGTTTCAATCTGCATTTTAAAGGGAAGCATCAGCCCCTCTGCCACCGTAAGGTTGGTGTTGATGTCGTCCACCACAAGAATGCGTGCCTCGGGCGCAATAAAACGGATGACGTCGCGTTTTTCGTGGTATTGCGTCTGCGCCTGCTCATTCAGCACGTTTGCTATGGGGATGGAATAGATGGGCATGGGAATGGTTTCCGTTGTTTGCGAGATGTGCTGTGTGTCGAAATCTATCATGGAAACAAGCTTGGCGGAGGAATCCATGTTTTCCAGCACCTTTTTCACGCTTTCCAGCAGGATATATGGCACAAAAAGATGTGTATACGGCCTGTCCGACTCGATCATCTGCTCATAAAACTTGGACTGCATGTTTACCCATTTGCAGGGAACGCCAAGGTTTCGAAAGGAGGCCTGTATGGATGCGCCGCACAGCTCCCGCATTTCATAAAGCAATACGTTAAAATCTTCGGGCTGCTTTACTTGGGCAAGCGGTTCATCTGTTACAATTTTTTGCGGGATGGTGACGGTGAAGGTGGAGCCTTCGCCATAGACGCTGGCGACTGAAATATTGCCGCCCATCGCTTCGCAAAGGTTGCGTGTGATGGCAAGGCCAAGGCCTGTGCCTTCTATGCCTTTGGCTTCCTCTGTATTCACCTGCACGAAATTGCCAAACAGCTTGTCGATATCCTCTTCGCGGATGCCGATGCCGCTGTCCGTCACTTCAATTTTCAGCTCCAGCACATCCTCGCCCACAAGCTGGCCGGTGATGGAAAACTGGATGGAGCCTTCCTCCGTATATTTTGCCGCGTTTGTAAGAAGGTTCATCATAATCTGGCGGATGCGCACCTCGTCGCCGTAAAACTGGCTGGGAAGGCTTGCGTCCACAAAGGTGAGGAAACGGATGGGC
The DNA here is from genome assembly GCA_030266015.1 of Christensenellaceae bacterium OttesenSCG-928-K19. Taxonomy (GTDB): domain Bacteria; phylum Bacillota; class Clostridia; order Christensenellales; family Christensenellaceae; genus UBA5399. The sequence continues at coordinate 73,404 of JAJDHD010000005.1, forward strand.
TTTTCCATCAGCCTCATGCGGATTACGTTAATTACGTCGTTGATGGTGGAGGCGAGGAGGTAATCGGTACAGTTTAACTCCAGCATACCCGATTCTATTTTTGAAAAATCCAGGATATCGTTGATGATGGCAAGCAGGTTGGCGCTGGCCTGCTTAATGCCCAACGCGTGGCCGTGGACGGTGGGCGTCAGGTCTTCGCGCAAAATAAGCTCGCACATACCCACAATTGCGTTCATGGGCGTGCGGATTTCGTGGCTCATCTTGGCAAGGAACGCGCTTTTGGATTTGTTGGCGGCCTCGGCCTGCTCTTTGGCTTCCAGTATTTCCGTGTGGTCGTGGAAAAGGGCAAGCGCGCCCTGAGAGGAGTTGTCTTCCCCCAAGAGCGGGGCGATGTGGATGCTGAAATTCCGTGTGTGCCCGTCCCCCAGATCCAGCTTTTCGTCCATAACGGCGGGTGTTTTTTCCTGCATAACCCGGGTAAACACCTTTATAACACGCAGTACAAGGTCTTTATAATCACCACCCGGAAAGATATCGCGCACCCGGCGCCCGCTGATTAACCCAAAGTTTGGGATGTTGGCGATCTTTAAAAAAGCATCGGTGCAATACACCAGCCTGCCCTGCGCGTCAAACATCATGATGACATCCGGACTGTGCAGCAACAGTAGATTTAAGTATTGCTCCTGCCGGTCTTTTTCCGCCGCAATGGCGTCGCTAAGGCTGGAGCGGGCGACCCCCGCTTTTTGCTCTCGCTGAATTATTTCCTCCAGCGTCTTAATTTTTCGCGCCAGCCGCCGGTTTTCTTTTTCAAGCGCCTTGAGGTCTTCTGTTATCTTTGCGTCGGGGTTGATTTCGTTTGTCATTTCATAGTACCACCTAACTCTTAAAAAACACACATGATAAAGGAGCTGTTTTGCAGGCTGCTTACAAGCTTTCCGCTATTGTCTGGTATGGGGCACATCTCGCCGCCGGAATAGGAGAACAGGAAGGGGATGCTATCTTTCATACGCTCCTGTATGGCCGCTATTTCCACATCGGCGTTGAAACCAAGAGTGAAGCTGCGGGTTGCGCAGGAAATGAAAAATACACCACCCTGCTTGCCGGAGTCCTTTACCTCCTGCACCATTTGATTTGCGGTTTTTATGATCTCGTCCACATCCATGGAGCCGATGGAAAGGGTAGCATTTTGTGTAACGTTGCCGCCGCATTCAATATATCCCTCTGGCGTCACTTCAAAAATATTACGCACCGCGAGTGGCTTACCGTCGTGGGCGTCTATAGCAAAGGGAATGGAGAAAGAACCGTCTATGCGCCCGTCACGCGCAAGGCCGATCGATTCCAGATATTTGACGGCAGAGACCTCGTTGATTTCCTGTATTACATTACCCTCGCATTTTGTGATGATCGCTTTTTGCTCTAAAAAACGGTCTTCGGATACGGCAATGGCGGAAAAACGCAGGTTTGGGCTGCCCGCCAGCAGGATAACAACAAGCCGGTCGTCATAGCTTTCGCCATTGAAGAGCACAAGCGGCTCGCGCATCTGGTCGGTAAAATCGATGGCGACAGAGCCGAAAATGGGAAGGCTGCCTGACAAGCTGTCCATATAAGCCAAAAGATCCTCGCCCACAACGCTTACCATAACGGGTGCGTAAACAAAAAACATAGAAGGCTTTTTGGTGAGTGGGGCTGTAAAATTCGTATAGATATCTTCCAGCAGCGTGGGCGCCGGGTCGTGCAAAGAAGGGGACATACCGGCCACAAACTCTACATCATCGCCCGTGAGAACTGCTACGGTGAGTATGACCGGGTCGTAGTCGCTGCCTGGCGTGGCGCTGCTTTGCGTTGTCATGCCGATGCTGTCAAAGGGCAGGCTTTGCCCCACAGCCTTTGCCACGCCTTCTTTGATAAAATCCACGTGGCAATTGATGATCCCCACGGAATTTTTAAGCGCGTTCTCTTCCAGGTTTAGCTGTTCCATTATTTCTTCCACCGCAAGCTGCGGGTCGTCTACCTCATAGGTATAAGCTGTGAGCATTTTCATGAGATATCTCCTCTTTCAAGGTTTGTATAGATTCCATATTACCGCTTTTGATGATATGGCAATGACACGGCGTGAGAGCGGCTAGGCAGCATTTTCGCACGCCAGAATAATGAAGACGTTGGCGCGTTCTGTTTGGGAAAGCTCTTCCTCGGTCACCTTGTGCAGGGATAGCGCGGTGTACCAATCATACTGGGAATAATGATTTTTATATTTTTCTTTTTCAAACAAATTGCCGTGCCGCGCATAGATTTCGTTGCGCGCAAAGCCCAGCAGGTCAGACTGGCTGTAGCCCTCATACCCTACCGTTTGTGCCAGCACCTCTTCTTCGGTAAGAAGGATGTCGCTGGAATTTGGGAAAACAAAGCCGTTGCTGTCAAAGGGGCTGTCTCCATTTGCCGGGGCGGTTTGTCCCTGGGCATAGCGTTCCAGCAGGTAAGCACCGTTTTTTGTTCCGCAGCGCAATATGTTTGCGGAGACGAGGGTTAGTGTGGCGTAAAAGCCGGCGGATGCGTTTTGCGCGTCGGAAATTTCGCCAAACACCATGCGCGCGCTGCCATCCGGCTGCTGTGTGAGCGGGTATGCGGCCAAGGTTGAGCCGCCCTGATAATCTTCCTCAGTTAGATATTCCACTACCTCTTCCCCGCGGACAACCCAAACCCATTGGTTTTCGTGTGGCAGGTCGCCATCGGGTCCGGAAACGGCGATCCACGTGCCTTCTATAGTGGCTTCCTCCATGCCTTCGGGTAGCTTTTCGGTCAGGCTGCCGATGACAACGTCGGCGATGCTATAGCCGTAGATGCTTTCTTCGTTTAAGACGAGCTTTGCCGTGAGGTCGGCTGTGTAGACTTCGTTGGAGCTGTATTGAAGCGTAAGCTGAAAGGAATATTCTGTTTCTTCATCAAAGGGCAGGGGTGCGTCCCCGGCATAGGAAACTGCTGATGGGCCGGGCTGTGGACTCATGGCGATGTAGTAGCTGCCGCCATGGCCTGCCACCTGTGCACCGTCGGGCAGAAAATTGTTGATTTGGAACAGGTCTGCGCCAAAAACGGAAACCATGTGTTGCTCTAGTTCCTGTGCGGTCAGCCGGACGCTTTTTGCACCGTCGGCAAAACCGGCCTCTGTATATTGCTGCTGATTTTCGGATAATTCTTTATTGGCATAATGGTACAGGTAATTATTTGCGAAATCGTTGGTAAGAACCTGCCCGGGATGGTAAAAATGCCCGGTTGCCTCTGCGTCTGAAATATAGGTAAGCGGCGCGCAAAGGGAATCAAAAATTGCCTGCGGGATAAGCTCGCCGGATGCCGGGGCTGTTTCTTCCGGTTCGGCAGGCTGCTTTGCTTCTTGCGGCCCGGCCAGGATGGATTCCTCCTCCGGCTGCTGTGTCCGTGAGGATGGCACGGGGAAAAAAGCGCAGGAAACACATAAAACACAGGAGAGTATAATAGCAAGAGAAAAACAGAGGATTCTTTTCATATTCCAGTTCCATTATCTGTTAAATTAATTATATTTGATTATATCACAGTGAGGGAAGGATGCAACTATCCAATCTGCTTGTAAATAATCGAAAATTAATTGTATGCAACAAAAACCCCTTGCTGCCGCAAGGGGTATAGTAAAAACGACCGGATTTGATAAAGCGCGGCAATTTCGCGATAAAAGTCGAAAAGCTGGTTGCGTTAGCTGAGGGCTTTGAGGAAAACCGCCTCCACCGCCTCCCTGGAGGGAACGCCCTCATGTATTTTGACGTCTTCTACAAAAAAGGTGGGCACATACCAGTAATCATACCCTTCGGTTTTTTGCGGCTCGCGTGATTCCTCAATGACCTCAACTTCCACCGCTGAGTATTCGGGGTGTTTTTTTTGGAGGTCATCCATCAGCTCAAATGCGCGCCTGCAATGCGGGCAACGATCCAGAACCATCATTTTTACATGCTTTGCCATAGTTTCCACCGTTCTTTCCTAAATGAATCTCTTTAGTTTTATATGTAACAACAATGGGCGAATTCTAAACCACAGAACCGCATACTATGGTATAATGGTCATGTTCAAATATTGTTTTCTTTGGGGGATGTCTTTGCCATGAGCTATGCCGACAAGGTTTTTATTGAAAATTGCAGTGATATTTTAAAAAACGGGTTTTGGGATACGGAATATGACGTGCGCCCTGTGTGGGAAGATGGCGAGAAAGCGCATACCGTCAAAAAATTCGGTATTGTGAACCGCTATGATTTGCAAAAGGAATTTCCTGCGCTGACAATTCGGCGGACGTATTTTAAGAGTGCGCTGGACGAGGTTTTGTGGATTTGGCAAAAAAAATCCAACCGAGTGACCGACCTGAAGAGCGGCATTTGGAATGAATGGGCGGGCGAGGATGGCACAATCGGCAAGGCATATGGGTATCAGCTTGGTGTGAAGCACCGCTACGCGGAGGGGGAATTTGACCAAGTGGACAGGATTTTGCACGACCTCAAGCACAACCCGCTTTCGCGGCGTATACTGTCCAACATCTATGTACATGCCGATCTTGCGGAGATGAACCTGTACCCCTGTGCGTATAGTATGACATTTAATGTGACGGGGAACAGGCTGAATGCCATATTAAACCAGCGCAGCCAGGATATGTTGACGGCGAACAACTGGAATGTTTGCCAATATGCCGCGCTCACCCACATGTTTGCGCAGGTAAGCGGGCTTAAAGCGGGCGAGCTGGTGCATGTGATTGCCGACGCGCACATCTATGACAGGCACATCCCCATTGTGGAGGACATTATTGCGCGGCAGCCATATGAAGCGCCCACTCTGTGGATGGACGAAGGGGTAAAGGATTTTTATGCGTTCACGGATGAAAGCCTGAAGCTGGTGGACTACAAATACCACGAGCTTGGGGTGAAGATTCCGGTGGCAGTTTGAATACAAGAATCTTATTTTTCCTTTTGCCGGGGAAGCTCGTACTATAGCTTCCATGTGAATCGAGTAAAACCCATTTCCCGAAACGCTTTTCTTCGTGAGGGAAATACCCTTATACAAGGGGGAACCACGGGGGAACAGAGTGCCAACCGGTGGAGCTCCCATCCAGAGCATACTCTTAAGAAGCGCTGCCCCGATTCTTTGGGCGGGAGCGTTGTATCGAAAGGAGCTTTCATATGAATTTTATTGTAGCGGTAGATGAAAATTGGGGGATTGGCAAGGATAACGCTCTGCTGTTCCACCTCCCCGAAGACCTGAAATATTTTAAAGAAAAAACATCCGGCAAGGTAGTGGTGATGGGCGAGGCGACGCTGAAATCGTTGCCTGGATCTAAGCCGTTGCCCAGCCGCACGAATATTGTGCTTTCGGACGACCCCGCTTTTTTTGTGGAGGGCGCGGTGATGGTGCGCACAATGGATGCATTGGCGGAGGAGCTGAAGCAGTATAAGGACGACGATATTTTCGTCATTGGCGGCGCGTCGGTATACAACCAACTGATGGATAGCTGCAAACGCGCTTATATTACCAAGGTGAAAAGCAGTGCGGACGCGGATAAATCCATCTATTGCCTGGATGGCAGGCAGGGTTGGATGCTGGTGGAGGAATCCGCTGTGCAGGAACAAAACGGATTGGAATTTGTGTTTACGGTTTATGAAAATAATGATGTAAAGCCTATGGCATAAAGGATGGGACGAATAGCGCTTGGGGTAGCGCGGGAAAGGACGGAGCAAAATGAACGAGGTATTGCAATGCATGGAACGGCGGTATTCTTGCCGCTTGTATGATGGAAAAATGCCGGAGAAAGAAGACCTGGATGTGATTGCCGCGGCGGCGGTGCAGGCTCCCAGCGCAATGAACCGCCAGCCGTGGGAGGTTGTTGTGATAAATGACAAGGCGCTGATTGACCGGATGGATGAGGAAAGTATGCGCGTGCTGGCGCAGGTGCCGGATAAATCATTTTATAACAGGATGATGGAACGCGGGGGCAAGGTATTCTACAACGCGCCGTGCATGTTCCTTGTGCTCATGCAGCCGGACAGGGGAATGGATGTGGGCATTGTCGCGGAAAACATTACCCTTGCTGCCACCTCGCTTGGCCTGGGAAGTGTGATTTGCGGCCTGGCGGCCACACCGTTTAACAGCCCAAAGGGGGAGGAATTTAAGCAGGAGATCGGTTTTCCCCGGGGGATGGAGTTTGGCGTTGCCGTGTTGGTGGGCTATGCGGCAAAGGAAAGCACGCCGCATGAGCCGGACATGGGCAAAATTCGTTTTATGAAATAACAGAAAATGATGTAATATGGTTTTGAGTTGCTGACGGGACAAGATGTGACAGTGGATAATTTTGAAATAAAGCGTGCGGGCAATGTGCATAGGAAAGCGATAGCGGGATTGATTGTGCAGGCGTTTTGGGAGGACTTCCAATCATTTGAGCAGACGCCTGAGCGGATAGAGCGGGCGCTTGTGCAGGGCATTGACCCAGTGCGTTTTTTTCTCGCCCTTTGCGAGGAGGAAATAATCGGTGTGGCGGCCTGCTCGGACATGGAGGGCAGGGCTATGACGATTCATTCGCCGCAAACATTAGTTTTGCAGGAGTTGCTGGAGGATGGAACCGCGTTTATTGAATTTGTGGCGGTGGCGAAAGGCAGCCGCAGGCAGGGGGTGGCAACGGCGTTAGTTCGCACGATTGTGAAGCAGGGCGGCAAGCAAATTTATAAGCTGAATGTGAACGAAGGCAACCTGCCTGCCATAAGATGCTACGAAAAGCTGGGGTTTGAGCCGTTTAAGCATATTGTGGAGGACGCGCCGGGGGGCGGGTTTCGCAGAAAGATCTGCATGAAGCGCGGCGCTTTATAAGGACGCGCGGCAAACCTCGCAAGTATCCTTGCCGTTTGCAGGCTGCCCGCTGTGCGATTTGCCCCATTCTGCAAGCTGTACCAGCGCGGGCAAGAGCTTTTTTCCCTCTGTGGTAATGCGGTATTCCACACGTGGCGGTATTTCGTTATATTGCTTGCGACTGAGTATCCCGCAGCCCTCCAGCTCCTTGAGGGATTGGGAGAGCATCATGTTGGTGATGCCGTGCGCGCCTCGTTTGATGGCGTTGTAGCGGAGCGGTGTTCCTTCTGCCAGCAGGCAGATGATAGGGAGCTTCCATTTGCCGCCAATCACGCTGAGCGCGTACCGAAGCGGACAGGACAGCTCCGCGCATTCTTTTTCCATATCTGTACAGCCCCTTTAGTCAGTTTTTTCTTACCTAAACAGTAAAAAATGTGTACTTGTTTTTTACTTACTATATATTATAATCATAGCATAGCTTTTCAATAATGCAAGGAGAAGGAGTGAATGAAATGAAAGAGATTTTGGAGTTTTTTAAGGACAACCCGACGTTCTTTTTGGCAACAGATGACAACGGGTAGCCGCGTTGCCGCCCGCTGGGCTTTGTGATGGAATATGGCGGCAAGCTGTGTTTTTGCACAAACAACACAAAGAATATGTTTAAACAAATGAAGGCAAATCCCAAGGTGGAGATTTCGGGCTGTGCGCCGGATGGAAAGTTTATCCGCATCACAGGGACGGTGAGCTTTGTGGATGGTAGGGAGGCAAAGGAGAAAGCGCTGGAGGCGCTGCCTGCCCTAAAGGCAATGTATTCGCCGGACGACGGCATGTTTGAAGTGATTGCGCTGGAAGAAGGCGAGGCCGCTTTTAGCGATGTGCGCGGAAACAAGACACCTGTGGACTTATATTAATTTCCGTTGTGCCTGTCACACAAAAAACTTCCGCTTTCACGGGAAAACGGAAGTTTTTGTTTGTAACAACACAATGGCAATTTTTTTATCAATGATTGAAATTATGCCCCGCCTAGCTTTACCATGATGGCAATGCCGTTTTGCAACAGTTCGTTGCCATTTTCATCCAGCGTGAAAACAAGGTTATCACCCGTGAAGAATTTTATGGTGAGCGTGCTGTCCTCCAATGTATAAGTACCCTCGGAGATTAATTCGTCATCCCAATATTGCTTCGCGGCGCCATCGTCAGAAAACGCCCATACCTCTTCTTTAACATCCAGCAGTTTCATTCTGTCTGACCTGGCGACGGACTGCCATTGTCCCGCCACGCTCTGGCTTTGCCCACACGCGGCCAGAATCAGGACAAGGGCCAGGCACAAGGCAAGCAGCGCAATTTTCTTTTTTACTGTTCTTTTTTTCATGCCAATATTGTAGCTTAAAAAAGAGGTTTTGCCAAGCGTTGGGTTAAGCCGCTCAAAAGTAAGCACTAAAAAAACGGAAGAACGCCATGCTCTTCCGTTTTATGTGTTTTAGCTGGTTAGATTGTCCGCCCGGCGGCCGCGCGTAGCGCTTCCTCAAATTTCTTTACGCAATCGGGCAGGTTGTAGAGCGGCAGCACGTCTTCCCGGCAGGATTCGCCCATCTTTTTGCGCCCGCCCTCGTTTTTGGCGAGGTCGATCATCCTGTCGCAGCACGCATCAGTATTGCCCGCCTTCACGAGATAACCTGTTACGCTATTCAGCACGTACTCGCTGGCACCGTAGGTGTCCGAAGCGACCATGGGCACCTCGCAGGCCATTGCCTCCACGCCCGATACGCCAAAGCATTCTTCCGGTGTCATTTGCACTACCACGTCTATGGTGTTAATTACATTCGGCATGTCTTCATTTTTCACATACCCGGTAAATTCCACTTTATCCGCAATGCCCATGCTTTGTGCTTTTTGTTTTAAAGCGTCCGTCATGGAGCCGCTACCCACAACCTTGAGCTTCGTGGGAATCTCTGCACGGGCGAGGAATTTGGAGAACGCTTCCAGCACAAGGTCTACGCTGTTGTGATGCTCTAAAAACTTAAGGGAACCGAAGCAAACCTCGCTGCCGCGCTCCACGTCCTTCTTACTGAATTTTTCCATATCCACGCCGAAGGGCGTTACAAAATATGGCTTGTCTTTCTTAAACAGTTCCTTGATCTTTGTGATGACATTGGGTGCTGTGGCAGCTATTGCCGCGCCGTGTTTGATGCTCTTTACCACGGCGGATTTGCTGCCCGTTTTGGCGGCGTTGTAAACATCCAGCCCGGAGGATACCATCAGCACGTTATTTGCTTTTGCCTTGGCTGCCATAAATCCATAAGTGGAAAGATCCATCGCCACAACGGCATTGAACGAACCGCCGGAAAGCGCGTCCCGGAGCGCGGACGCGTTCTTTTTGACGCCGTTTTGTGCCTCGGTGTAGGGCAGGTATTGCGTTTGTACCGCTTCGTTGATCTCCCCATGCAGTTGCTCATGGTTGGTCATTGTGTACAACACGATTTCATGGCCTGCTGCCGCCAGTGCGTTTACCCATTTGACAGTGTGCGGGGAACAAGCCGCCGCTGCGAATGCTATTTTCATTTTTGTTACACCTTTCTTTTCTATGGATTATCCCAATTTTTTGAACCGCTCAATGGCTCGTTTGGTATTTTCCTTTGTGTTGAAGGCAGTCAGGCGGAAATACCCCTCGCCTGCGCTGCCAAAGCCGCTGCCCGGTGTACCCACGACATTTGCCTCTGTAAGCAGCTTGTCGAAGAAATCCCAGCTTTTCATGCCGCCTGGCGTTTTTAACCAGACATAAGGCGAATTCACACCGCCATAGGCCGCGATGCCAATGCTTTTCAATCCTTGCAATATAATCTGCGCGTTCTGCTGGTATGCATCTATATTTGCTTGCACCTGTGCCGCGCCCTCCGTTGAATAAACAGCCTGAGCCCCGCGCTGGATCATATACGGCACGCCGTTGAATTTTGTGGACTGCCGCCTGTTCCACATGCCGTTAAGCGACACTTCTCTGCCGGATTCGTCCCTGCCCACGAGCTTTTTGGGCACGACGGTGTAAGCGCAGCGCGTGCCTGTGAAGCCTGCTGTTTTGGAAAAGCTGCGGAACTCTATGGCGCATGTCCGTGCGCCCTCAATCTCATAAATACTGTGGGGCACATCTGCCTCGGTGATAAAGCGTTCATACGCGCCGTCGTATAAAATAAGCGCGCCGTTTTTGTTTGCCCAATCCACCCACGCTTGGAGGTCATTTTTCTTTAACGCTGTCCCGGTGGGATTATTGGGTGAGCAAAGGTAAACTACGTCTACCTTGCCTGTGGGAAGCGCGGGCACAAAGCCGTTCTCCGCCGTGACAGGGATGTAGGTGATGTCCGTATATTCCTGCCCGTTATATTCACCGGAACGGCCGGCCATTACGTTGGTATCCACATAAACGGGATACACGGGGT
>JAJDHD010000050.1 GCA_030266015.1 Christensenellaceae bacterium OttesenSCG-928-K19
CGTAAAACACCTTTTCCTTTGGCTTGAACAGCAGCGACAATAAGCTTACCAACAATAAAATCACCATCGCTGCAACAAATCCGAAAACCATATTGGCTTCATTGTTCACCAAAGCAATAATAAGGGCTGGCACCATGAGCACCGCTTCTATGCGCAAGATGATACAAATTGTATACAGCACCATCCGATGGTTCATTTTACATACTCCCTTTTTGCAGGTATCGCCGCAAAGATATCATTCAAGTCTTTAATCTGCGCCTCCAGCGACGTGACAATAATCACGTTGTCGCCTTCCTCTATCCTGTCGTTACCGCGCGGGATAATGACCTTGTCTCCTTTGGTAATGCATGCAATAAGGATATGCGGCTTTAGCTGCACCTCCATCAATGTCATCCCCAGGCAAAAGGTATTGCGTGTCGCCTTAAACTCTAGCGCCTCCACCGCGCCATTGCCAATGCTTCTGAGCGTAATCACCGAATTATCCTCTGTCACCTGCATCGCACGCACATACCGCACAATTTCATCTGTGCAGATTTCCTTTGGGCTGACAACACTGTCAATACCCTTATCCCGGAACACCTCATAATATTCCGTCCTGTTCATTTTTGTAACAACTTTGGGTACGCCCTTGTATTCCGCATACATAGACACAATCAGGTTTTCTTCATCCATACCCGTCAACGTCACCACCGCGTCCGTATGCTCTATCCCTTCGGCATCCAACACATGCTTATCTGTACCATCCGCGTTCACAACCACCGCTTTGGGAAGCGCATCTGCCAATTCCAGGCATCTGTCTTCTTTAATCTCAATCAACTTTACGCCGGCGCCCGTTTCGATCAGTGCATGCGCAAGGTAAAACGCCGTCCTGCTGCCGCCAACAATCATAACATCGCGCACCTTGCGGTGCACCAGCCCAAGGTTTCGAATCAACTGCGCAAGGTCTTTTGTAGACGCGACAAAGGAAACCGTATCGTTTTTGTGCAACATAAAGTTGCCATCCGGTATGTGCATCACACCCTGCCGTTCTACCGCACACACCAGCACCTGCACTTTCGCAATTTTATATAATTCGGATAATTTTTTTTCAATTAGCTTGCTGCCTTCCTTTAGCTCCAACTCCACAATCTCCACACGCCCCTTGGAGAAGGAATCCCGTTGCAAAAAGGAGGGGAACTGAAGCAACTGGAACACTTCACTTGCCGCGGCAAACTCCGGATTTACCGCCATGGAAAGCCCCAGCTCTTCTTTCAGCTCAAAAAGTTGTTTTGTATAATCTGGATTGCGCACACGCGCAATTGTGTTTGGGCAGCCCAGCTTTCTTGCCACAATGCAGCACAAAAGATTGATCTCGTCTGCAGAGGTCGCCGCGATCAAAAGGTCGCTTTCGCCCACGTCAGCAGCTTTTTGCACTCCCATCGCCGCCCCGTTGCCGTGCACCACCATCACGTCCAGCTCTTCCAGCGCTTCCCTCAGCACCGCCTTGTTGCTGTCAATCACAACAACGTCATGCCCCTCCAGCGAAAGCTCTTCCGAAAGCGCCGAACCAACCTTGCCGTCCCCTACGATCACAATCCTCATGTGCCATATCTCCCGGCTGCCGCCAAAAACTTACTTGATTCTACCATATTATGCCAGCCCGTTCAAGCAAATGAAAAGCGCCCGCAGGCGCTTTCTTTACTCATTTGGCCGCTTAGACGACACCCTCCAGATATCATCCGCATATTCCAATATGCACCGATCGCTGGAAAACTTGCCCGACCGCGCCACATTATACAAGCATTTGCGCCAAAAAGCCATACTGTCCCTGCAATCGCTCAGCACCTCCAGCTTTTTCTTTGTGTAATCCTCAAAGTCAAGCAGCACTTTATATTGGTCGGCTGCCGCCCCCCTGTCTTTGCTCAAAAGCGAGTCATACAGGGCCTGGAACATTCCTGTACCATTATCCGAAAGCGTACCGTCTACAAGTGTATCTACCACCCGCTTCAACCGTGGGTTGCTTTTATAGACCTTGCGTGGGTTGTATTTATCACCCATCTCCTCCAGCTCTTCCACACGCGCGCCAAAAACATAGTTATTGCCTTCACCCGCCTGTTCAAATATCTCCACATTCGCGCCATCATAGGTGCCCAATGTCACAGCGCCATTCATCATAAATTTCATGTTGCCCGTGCCCGAGGCTTCTGTGCCCGCCGTTGATATCTGCTCGGAAATATCCGCTGCCGGAAACAGCTTTTCCGCATATGGCACATCATAGTTGGATACAAAATACACCGCCATACGGCCATTTACCTCACTATCCTGTGCAATAATACGCGCCACCTCGTTGATGTATTTAATAATGCTCTTGGCAATATAATAGCCCGGCGCCGCCTTGGATCCAAAAATAAAGGTGATAGGCGGCAGGTCTTGCAGCCCGCCTTCCTTCATGCGAAAATATAAATCCATAATTGCGAACGCGTTTAAAAGCTGCCGCTTATATTCGTGCAGCCGCTTGATCTGGATGTCAAACACCGTGTTTGGATTAACGTAAAACCCATCGCGCTTTTTAATATACTCTGCCAGCTTCATCTTCCGGGCATGTTTCACCTCGCCAAACCGCCGCACAAATTCGTCATCCCCAATGTATGGTTCAATTCTTGAAATCTGCGAGAAATCACGGATCCAGCCGTCACCGATTTTTTCCGTAATCAGCGCTGCAAATTCACGGTTGCTCAGCGCCACCCACCGTCTTTGCGCCACGCCGTTTGTCTTGTTCTGAAACCTGTCCGGATAATGCTTATACCACGCTTTCATTTCGCGATTCTTCAGGATATCCGTATGAATCTGCGCCACGCCGTTTACATAAGAGGAGCAATAAATTGCCAGCCTCGCCATATGTATCTCGCCATTATGTATAATCTCCAGCTCCCCAATATCTTCGCTTCCGTCAAACTCCTTCAGCAAGCGCTTATTAATCTTTTTAATTACAGCATAAACATCAGGCAACAGGCTCTTGAATATCCGCTTATCCCAGCGCTCCAGCGCCTCTGCCATAATCGTATGGTTTGTATAGGAAAAAATATCCTGCGCCATCAAAAATGCATCTTCAAACGCGATACCACGATTCATCATCAGGCGAATAAACTCAGGAATCGCCACCACCGGGTGTGTATCATTAAGCTGTACCGCGGTTGTCTCCACAAACTGCTCCATATCCTCTGTTTCATATTTTTGCCAATACCTGTTCAGCATATCCTGAAGGGAGGCACTACTGAAAAAGTATTGTTGCTTCAACCTCAGCCTCTTGCCTTCCTCCGTGCTGTCATTGGGATATAGCACATAGGTGATCATCTCCGCCTGGAAACGCTCCTCTACCGCGCCATAATAGTCGCCGTCGTTAAAGCGCTGGAAGTCAAACTCCTGCAATGCCTGCGCCTGCCACAGCCGCAGGTTGTTTACCCTGTTTGAGCGGTAGCCGATTACCGGCATGTCATATGGCACGGCACGCACCGTTTGCCCCGCAAAGGAGACAAGCACGCTATCCGCCTCCCGGCGGTAGAACCACGGGTTTGTATCGCTCTTCCAGTCGTCTACCACTTCCACCTGGAAACCGTTTTCAATTTTCTGGTAAAACAAACCATAGCGGTATTTGATGCCATAGCCAATCATGGGCACTTCCATTACCGCCGCCGAATCCATGAAGCACGCTGCCAGCCTGCCCAGGCCGCCATTGCCAATCACTGCCGCCTCCACGTCCTGCATACCGGCAAAATCCACACCCCGCTCCTGCAACAGTTCTTCAATTTCACGTATCACGCCAAGCGCGTGCAAATTATGGTATACCATGCGCCCAATCAGATATTCCGCCGAAAAATAATACGCTTTGCGCTCTTTGCTGAAATAGCCCTCTCGCCAGCCAGGCGCAACCATCTCGGAAACAGCGCGCGCAACGGCAAACTCCAGCTCCTTCGCGTTTGCCTCCGGCAGCTTCTTCAAAAATTCTATTCGTATAATCTCTTCAATTCGTTCGATTACCCTATGCTTCCTGTTTTCTTCTTCTTTTTTAATCTTCCTGCTATCTTCCATACAGCCTTACCATCCTCCTGATCCTTTTCGCAAGCGCAGGCTTTGCATATCCCGGTTTCACACGCCACCTCCAGTTTTTGCCGAATGTGGCGGGCGTATTCATTCTGGCATCTGCCGAAAGCTCCAGGTAATCCTGCATTTGCGCAATTGCCAGGTTTGCCACGCTACTGTGCATCAGCCTTAGCATTCCCCAACAATACCCTTCTTTTTTGGTAAACGCGCCATACCGCGCTGCAAAGCGAAGCTCGTCCTTCCCTGCCTCATCCAGCCACCCAGCAAGCGTTGTGTTATCATGCGTACCTGTATAAACCACACAGTTCTTTTCATATTTATGCGGCAGGTAATCGCTTTCCCCTTTGGGATCAAAAGCAAACTGCAGCACCTTCATCCCCGGATATCCTGTTTTCTGGCGCATCGCGTGCACCTCCGGCGTCAAAAACCCCAGGTCTTCCGCAATAATGGGAAAGTCTTTCAGTTGTTTTTTCACTTCCCCAAAGAAATCCATACACGGCCCTTCCCTCCATTGCCCATTGCGCGCCGTCGTTTCATTCCTGTCGATTGAATAATACGACTGAAACCCGCGAAAATGGTCGATACGTATCATATCATAAAGGGATTCCAGATGCACCAGCCGCTTGATCCACCAGTCATAGTTGTTTTTTTTCATATGATCCCAATTATAGATGGGATTGCCCCAAAACTGGCCGTCCTCACAAAAATAATCGGGCGGCACACCCGCATAACAGGAAAAGGAATGGTCATCATCAAACAAGAAATTTTTTCGTCCCGCCCAAACATCGGCGCTGTCCGGCGCGACATAAATGGGAATATCGCCAATAATTTTGACACCCTTTTCATTTGCGTAGCGCTTCAGCTTGCCCCATTGCTCAAAAAACAAAAACTGAATGTACATCCAAAAATGCACGTCTTCTTCATGTTTTTCGGCATATGCTTCCACCTTATCTGCTTTGTGGAGCCGCAGGCCTTCATCCTCCCATTCCATCCACGAGCGCATACCGTTTCTGCCCTTTATTGCCATATAGCGCGCATAATCATGCAGCCACCACTCGTTTTTGCGGCAGAATTTGTTATATTTTTTGTTTTCAATGAGCCGTGCGCGCCCGGCCGCAACAGCCAACACCTTAAACTTATTGTTATAGACCTTGCCATAATCAACAGATTCCGGGTCGCTCCCCCAATCCAGCCCCTCATACTCTTTCTTTTTAAGCAGCCCCTGCTCGCGCAGCAAATCCAAGTCTATCAGATAAGGATTCCCCGCAAACGTAGAAAAGCATTGGTATGGCGAATCGCCAAATCCGGTAGGGTTCAAGGGTAAAATTTGCCAATAGCCCTGTCCGCACGCTTTCAGGAAATCCACATACTCAAAGGCGGCCTTGCCCATTGTGCCTATGCCATATGGCGAGGGCAGGGACGTTATATGCATCAATACTCCTGCGCTTCTTTTCATCATAGTGCGCCTCCTGTCTTATCAACAAAGCGTCTTTCTCCGCTTTATTGATAGCCCGATGCAGGAATTTAAAACAAATAATATACCCAGCGGCATATCTTGTCAACCGATGCCCCCTGCCGCTATTTGGCCAGAGTTTTTCAGCGTTTCTTATCACACGCCCCATTCGCCGCAAACAAGCTCACCTGTACGCCTGACTGATGTCCTTATCATTTTAATTTACTTCTTCACTAAAGCGATGTGCGCATTATTTTTCTTTTGCAATGAATTGCGGCAGCGTGTCTGCTGAATAGGTACGCTCCAACGTGCAGATATCCACATCATAGCAACGGCCGTCATAAGCAAACCGCAGCTTGCCCTCTTCAAAATAAAAACGGTTTTGCGCCTCAAAAGCAACCGGGCGAAAGCTCTCCCCGCCTGTGGGCTGGTCTCGGTACAGCGCTTGATTTTCCTGCCAGCTTAGTTCTTCACCAGTAAAGCAAACGCCGCCCAAGCTGCTTACTACCGCCCGGGCCGTCCCTTTTTGTGATGTGCCGGAAATGAAGCGGGAATACCCCGTCAGTTCACTGCTGCTTTGCCTCTTGGCAAATTCATAGCGGAACAGAGAAACAGAGCTGAAATCGTGACACAGCCCGCCTAACGCTCCGTCCTCCCCCGCATGGTATATCTTTTCATCCGCCACCACAAACAAATCCACAGAAAACCCAAGGTCAAAGCACAACAGGTTGCAAAACGACATCCTGTCGGAATACACCCCCTTTAGCGTACCGCCATCCAAATCATATACAAGCTCGTCTGTATACAGCATTTTTCCTATTACCCTACCCAGCAAAAAAGCAATGATTTCTTTCATGTTTTTTTCAACTCCAGCATCGTCACATAATGTAATACAGTAAATTCCTGCGGAAATTTTCCCAGCTCCCGCAGATGCTCACGCTCAAACGCGGCAATTTCTTCTTCGCTTAAAGAGGACGCTCCTATCCCCCTGCACGCCTTTATCCTCCCATTCCAGCTTTCGCGCGTAAATGGAAGCTCCACATCATAGCTGACAGAGCGTATCTTTTTAAAAAAACCGTCCGCAAACGCAGGCATCCCAATTTCAAACCGTCTCCACCCCGCGCCCGTCCAGTCCGGGTTATATTTCAACACAAGCTGCTCGCTCATTTTGCCCACCGGCCCTTCCTCCGGCAGCCACACCATGAAGATAATCAACAGGCGGCCATCTTCCTTCAGCAGCGCATGGATACGTGGCAGCACAATCTCCTCGTCAAAATACCAAAAGCATTGGCAGGCTGTCACCACATCAAACGACGCGTCCGAAAACTTCAGTTCTTCCGCCGCACCCACAGCGTATTCAATTTCCATCCCTTCAGAAAGAACCATTGCTTGTTCAATTTGATTTTTGGCAATATCCGCGCCTGTGAATTTTGCGCCGTATTTATATAGGTTGCGAGGCAACACGCCCGTACCTGTACCAAGGTCAAGCACGCGTTGCCCCTTTGTGCACAGCCCCATGTCCACAATTTTCCTGTAAAACGCTTCAGGATAGATATCCCTGTATTTCGCATAGTCGGCAGAGGCACGCCCCCAGTCAAACTCCCTGCCATGATCTATTTTGTCCTCCATAATATGCCCTATTTCCATCTGCTCAGTCCTTCCAGTTCCACCATTTCAGCTTTTGAGGGTCGTGTGTCTCGTTTTCAGCATAATAAACCGCAAGTCGATATACATAAAGCACGCACCTGTCTACATGTTCATCTTTCATGATACATTCACGCCGGTACATCTCCTCCGCATCCTGCCCCGCAAGCGACTCCACCGTCGCGAAGCCAAGGTCATTCAAATGTCGCTCCATATCCCTGCCAATTCCGGGGATTTCCCGCAGGCTTCTTCCCACATCCGCCTCCATTGTTTTTAGCATTTTATTTTCAGTATATCATATTCCCAGCCTTTTTCATGCTATACTATTTGCAGAATATCAAACCCGGGAGGACATAGCCATGCACGAATCACGCTGCGGCGTTTGCTGCAATTCCTGTGAAAAAAAAGAAGAAGTACACTGCGCCGGTTGCCTTTCAATGGAAAAGCCGTTTTGGGGTGGCATGTGCGGGGTGAAATCCTGCTGCGAGAAAAGACAGCTTGACCATTGCGGTCTTTGTGCAGGTTTCCCCTGTGAAATGCAGCAAAACATGGGCAAAGAGCAAGGCTATGACCCTGCCCCGCGCCTTGAGCAATGTCGTTTTTGGGCACAACAAGATTGATATTCCTTGCATGAACAATCCATTCATTCATATGACATTCGCCCTAGCTTGTCACAGGCTTTTTCGCAGGCAAACACAATCTTCATCGCCTATGTATTGCCCATAGCTTTCTGTCTTTTCATATCCCATCGACCGGTAAAAAGCCAGCGCATCATCCATTACCACGCCCGTTTCCAGCACAATGGCAGTGTATCCTTTTTCCTTTGCGCGCCCTTCCAGCAGCGCCATCAGCCTGCCCGCCAACCCCTTGCGCCTGTGCTCCGGCAGCACAAGGAGGCGCTTTATCTCTACCGTATCCCCATCAAATTCACGGAATCCGCCACACGCCACAGGTTTGCCATCCTCATACAAAACAACCACATCATGTATAGTTTGAGGGTTGTTGTACGGCCTGTATTTTATAGAATCCGCGCCAAACCTTTCAAAATAATATTCATCTAAAAGCCCGGCCAGATAAACAAAATCAGGATGCGCACCATCCGTTACAACAATCTTGTCCTTGTTTTCAGTTTGTGAATTGTTTTCCGCTTTTTTCATACGGATATCATACGTGATCTATTGGAATATGGCAATATCCGCCAGGGTTCTTTTTCAGGTAATGCTGGTGATATTCCTCTGCCGGATAAAAGTTTTTGAGCGGTTCTATTTCCGTTACAATCTTATGCATATGGTTCTTTTTCTCCCTCTCCACCACTTCCTTCAGCACAGCCGCATCCGCCTCATCAATATAATAAATCCCTGTGCGGTATTGGCTGCCTACATCATTGCCCTGCCTGTTCAGGCTTGTCGGATCTACAATACTGAAAATCTTTGTGCCAGGCTTTTCAGCGAAACTACCTGCGGATTATATTGCACACGCACCGCCTCCGCATAGCCCGTATTTTTATAACACACATCCCGATATGTTGGTTTTTCCGTGTTGCCATTGGCATATCCGGCTGTGGTACTCTCCACGCCTGCCACACGGGAGAAATATTCCTCTACGCCCCAGAAACAGCCCCCCGCAAAATAAATATCCTTTGCCATATTTGTATCCTCCTGTTTTATTGATACCATCAGCATATATGACCCAAACTACATAGATTGACGTTTTGCCCGTTCTATGGCATTATTTGGGGTGAAGCCACAGGAGGAATTTATGGATATTTTATTACGGCAAGAGCGGCAGGAGGATCATTTGCTGGTGGAGCTGCTGACGCACGAAGCATTCCGGCATATGGCATTGCCCGGCCGCGCCCGGTGTGACGAGCACTTTTTAGCACACCAGCTGCGGCAGGCTGCTGCATTTGTCCCATCGCTCGATTACGTAGCACTTGCGGACGGAAAAATAGTGGGTAACATTATGTATGTGCAAAGCAGTGTTGTAGAGGATAACGGCAAAGAGCACACCATGCTTACCTTTGGCCCGCTTAGCGTGCTTCCTTCTTTCCAGGGCAGGGGCATCGGCGCAAGGTTGGTAACTACAACAATCGAATTGGCAAAAAAGCTGCCCTATCCGGCCATCTTTATTTTTGGGCATCCAGATTATTACCGCCGGTTTGGATTTAGAAACGCAAAGGAATTTGGCATCACAACCTCCGAAGGAAAGAATTTTGACGCCTTCATGGCTTTAGAGCTTCACAAAGGTGCGCTTGCCGGCATCCACGGCAAATTTTATGAAGGCGACGCTTATCAAATAAATGACAGGGACTTTGAAGCATACGAGCAGTCATTCCCGGTAAAGGAAGGTGATTGAATATGTGGGTCATGATGCTTACACTGACGTTACGTGCCCCCTGGGTCACCTCACTCAAGGAGAAACGCGCGGAAGCAAAGAGCCTGATAAAGAAACTGCACAATAAATTCAATGTTTCTGTGGCAGAATCCGGCACACAAGACGCGCACCAGACAATTACCATCAGCGCCGCCGCCATTTCTGCCGACACCTCCCAGGCAGACAGCATCAGTGAGCAGCTTTTGCGATATGTGGAGTCCTCCACAGACGCCGAACTCATAAAAGTACATAAGGAATTATTATAACAGTACCCTACAAAAAAAGATGCGGGCTGTCCGCATCTTTTTTGCTTTTCTTAATGTTCAAATACCCAAGCCCTTATACTACTTTCTGCCGGGCCGCTTTATTAATATAACCCTGAATGGCGGCTTCGTCCTCCAGCACCTCCAGGCTGAACTCGCAGCGGTATTCACCACCCGGCTGCACAAACCGCATCAGCCCTTCTTTTTCGGCATATATCCTGCCCATCACGCTCGACACTGTAGGCTCCAGCCCCAGCGCATAGTCGCCCGCCTGCATGTTTTTCCACTCGCACAATATGGGACACTGCCTCTGGTCATATTCCAGCACCACGCCAAGTTTGCCGCACGAGGACACAATCATGGCAAAGCTGTGCTCTTGGGGCGCTTCACTCGTATGAAAAAACACCCGTTCCTTATACCCAACCTGCGGTTTTTCCATCACATTGTAGTCATCAATTCCCTTTTGTGCCTCCGCATCGCGCGCCTTCACGTTTTGTGCGCTGAAATACAGCCTTGCGCCCTCATCCAACAATGGATAACCAAAGTTGATGTGGTACACGTTCATCACAGGCTGCGCGTCAAATCCCTCGTTTTTTACTATATCCTTTATAAATACCTTGTTGCGTTTGGTATCCACACTTATTTCCCGTTCCAAAAAGAGGTTTTCTTCAAACACACACGCCTCCCGCATTCTGCCGGAAACACGCAGCACCGCTTCCCCCGCTTCGTCAAACACCAGTTCTTTGTTCACTCGTTCGGCAGGCGTATTGCCAATTACGCCATGAAGCCCCAGCTTGCGGCCCTTATATTCCTCCGCCGCTCCCGCGTGCGCAATGCCACATGTCGTCAACATTCCGGCGTTGAACGTCTTTAAGAATCCGCGCGTACCGTCCGCTATATGGAATTCCGGCGCGGTCACCCCTGTTTTGGAGGCAAACCCCAGGTTTGTTCCCTTATAGCGAAAGTAAGCGATATCCAAACACCGGTCCGCGAGCACTGTAAGCTCCAGGCCACTGCCATTCCTCATTTCAATCGCCCTTGTGCCCTTTGCTTTGCCCTCGTTATATGTAAAATCCCTCATACCTACAAGGCTGTCCATCTCTCCCACATACTCCGCCAACCGGCGCAACTCTTCCTTTTTCATTTCCTAGACCCCTTCTCGGCATTCCAGTGTTCAACTGATCCTCACGCCATAAATCTTTTCGCCGCGCGACCCAACCACTACCATGTCGTTGAACACCGCTGGCGTTGCTTCAACATTGCCGTTTAACGACACCACGCTCAACGCTTCGCCGGTGAGTCCATCACGCAGCACCATGTCGCTGCCGCTGTCACATTGAATCAAATACCCCTTGCCCTCCGGGGTATACACTGCAACCGGCGACGACCAGGAATAATCCCGCATTTCTATCTCCCATATCTTTTCACCTGTCTGGGTATTAAGCGCAACCATCACGCCTCCATTCTCGCTGCCCACACGCGCCACCGGGAATATCACAAATCCGGCAAGATCGCCCTGCCCCAGCACCGGGCTGCCAAACACACCGCCCGCCAGCTTTTCTATATAATAGCAATCATAAGACACTTCCCACATGATTTCCCCTGTAAGCGCGTTAATTTTGCGGATATACGCCGTCCCTTCGCCCGTCTCCGCCTCCTCGCCAAGCTGGTTATCCACCTGACTTCCCGTATAAAGGTACACATTTCCGCCGTCTACCTCCAGCACAGGTGTAGCGTCTGTATCGTCCGACAAATCCTGGGCAAACACAAGCTCCATTGTATTTAGGTCAACACATTGCAGCCAACCGCCATTATCTGTAAAGTACAGGTAATTCTTCCACGCAACAGCCGACGACTCCATACCCCACCAGCGTTTTTCCCCATTTGACGTATCAAAGGAGGCATCCTCGTCATCTGCGTTCAATGGCGTGGTATAACGATATTTCACAGGTTGGCCGGGCGAAGGCGAAACAGACACTGTGCCCGCTGCACGGTCAAACTCTGAATTGAGCTGGATGGTATAAAGTACGCCGTTCTCCCCCGGCCACACCAGCGTGTCCGCATCCGCGCATACAAGGGGCGAACTGTCATACGCCTGCCACGATTCCCTGTAAGCAAATTCATCCTTTTGCTCCGCGCCGTATTTATACAGCACTTCCCCATCAATCAAGCTATAAATATACAGATAGGAGTTGTCCCAGCTATAATCGCCTTCCATACCCACACCCTGTCCCACATAAAGCAGCGGGTATCCACGCGGGTCTATGGACGCCGTCCCCTTTACCGTAAAACCAAGGTCAATCGGGTCGCGCGTATATTCGCCGTTATCTAGGTCGAGAAAATAGATTTTGCCGTCCATCGTCGGATAAATCACCTCTACCAGTGTATCTTTACTCTTTTTTTCCGGATACAGGTTCATCATTTGACGCATGTCGGCATCCCACTCCACAATCAGCGGCTGGCCTGTCCATCCGCTGCCCGACCATCTTGTCAATGCGCCGGAATCAATATCCCACACTTTTTCCAGCTTTTCTTCCGCCACATTCACCGCGCCATAGCTGCCACCTGCGCGGTAGTTGTTCCCGCGGAAGGTTGTCACGCCCTTTAGCCCTGTATAATCCACCGCGTCCGGAAAGCTAATCGCGTCCTGCCGCGTATAAGAATCCACAATCTGCCCATCCGCCCAAACATCCGTTTCAAACCCAAAATTAGACGGCTGTGCGGAATCCGCCGCCACCACTAGTGCCGCCTGCTCTTGCGTCGCCTCCGGCGGCGTTTGCGTTTCTACCTGTGCAGGCTCCCCATAAGGCGCGGGCGTTGCTGTGGGCGTAGGGTTAGACTCTACCGTCGGCTTAAACAGTCCGCTGCCTGTAAGGTACATCACCAACAATGTGACCCCTACTACAATCGCAGCTACAATAATCAGGAATACGGTAAACCTCCCTGTATTAATGCGCCGTCTTCTTCTATATCCCGGCCTTCCGTGCGCCGGTCTTTGATATCGTTTTCTATTGTGTGGCATAATTTCTCCTTACCTCTGCTTGGTATCATAAGGTACATTATACATCAAGGGGTCTGTTTTTTACAGCAAATTAATGCACGACCATTGACGATTGTACAGCCCTGCTTTCTTTTATCAAAAACACCCTGTGCTTATTTTTAATTTGTCGCCATCCATGGATCGTATGAAATCTATATTTAGAAAATATAGCAAAATATAATTATTAACCACTGAAGCGGTTTTTCAAACTTGTTTTTTCCGATAGGAATAGCTATAAATAGCGATGACAAACCGTCAACCCAGTTTTAGGTAAAAATCGGGCTGTTTTTTTCAAATAACAAAGTGAATCGACATAATGGTAACCTTTTTGGAAAATGTATTCACATTCGTGGATAACTCCCTCCGGACAACATTTGTCAATCCTCGTCAAACGCTTTGCACAAGCGGATTTTAGGCGTTTTTTGTTATCCACATTGCTGTGTGGATAACTCTCTTTAAAAGCTGTCGTTTCCGGCTTTGTTGTCCTGTTTTTCGCGTGGATAACAATTTTTTTTTAAATATTTCCATGTCCATTTTTCTTCCAAATACACCGTTTTTTGCATCTATGGATGTTATGCTACTTTTGCAATACTTTTTTATTGAAAGCGGGGTTACTAAATGGAGCTAATTATGGTCATTATTGGGGCGACAGGTTTGCTATTGCTCATTCTTCTTCTGACAACCGTCCTTCGCAAAAAAGACGGCGCAGCAGACTTGCGGATGGAGGTGAGTAAACAATTCAATATTTTATCTAAAACAATGCTGGATGCTGTAGGCAGCATTAATGAAGGCAACAACACCACCTCGGAACTTTTGCGTAAGAACGTGGAAGAAAAACTGCGCGAAATACAACTCTCCGTGAGCGAACGGTTGGACACCACGTTAAAAACCGGCTTAGACTCTTCCTTCAGGCGAGTGAATGACCAACTCAACGCAGTATATCAGAGCATGGGCGAGGTGCGTGCGCTCACAAGTGGCATCGGCGACCTGAAAAACATCCTCGCCAACGTAAAGACGCGCGGTATATGGGGCGAGGTGCAGCTTGGCAAACTGCTAGCAGATTTCATGGCTCCGGGGCAATACATTGAAAACGCAAGAATTGACGGTACCAACACTGTAGAGTTTGCGGTGCGCATCCCCCGCGAAGACGAGGAACCACTACTGCTCCCTATCGACTCAAAATTCCCTATGGATCGTTATGCAAGGATGCTAAAATATGTGGAAAAAGGTGATCCTGAAAAACTGAAAGCGGCACAAAAGGATCTTGTTGCCGCCGTGCTCGCCGAAGCGAAAAAAATTAACGAAAAATATATCCGCCCGCCAAAAACAACGGATTTTGCCATACTTTTCCTTCCCTCTGAAGGACTGTACGTGGAAATGATAAGGCTGGATATGCTGGAACACATTCAGGGTAAATGGCGCGTAATGGTGGCCGGCCCGTCTACATTAAGCGCGCTTTTGACAAGCTTCCAAACCGGATTTAAGGTATTTGAACTCAAGCAGCATTCCGTTGCAATACTGGATATGTTAAATGCTATAAAACGAGACTTTGAAAAGTATGCTTGCGAAATCAAGCGAACACAAAACACGCTTGCCTCCGCACAAAACCATTTAGACACATTGCAACGGGGCACAAGCAGGATTCAAAGCAAATTAAAAACAGTGGAGCATTTGGAGAGCTAAACCTCTTTTTCCATGATATGGTCGTCCATCACATAGCCGCCGCCAATATCGGCTACCTGGTCGCGAACGACAGTAAAGCCCATCTTTTTATACGCTTCTACGGATGGATTTCCTTTATTCACTGTCAGCCATATACTTTTCAGCCGCAGCTGCTGCGCCATTTCCACAAGCTGGGCTATCATGTCTTTGGCATAGCCCTTGCCGCGATATTCTTTCAATAGATAGATTTTACTTAAAAAAAGCTTTCCGTGCGGTTCGTTTGCCTGAATGCCCATATACCCAACAGACGCCCCCAGCCGCTTTGCCAAAAAGTATTCATACCCCTCCGCGATTGCCCTTTCGATTGCGGAAGGCGATTGGAATTTCTCCAGCATGTATTCAATCTGTCCGGTAGAGATGATAGA
>JAJDHD010000051.1 GCA_030266015.1 Christensenellaceae bacterium OttesenSCG-928-K19
CATATCCAACACTCATTATAGCATTGAAGAGGTATAAGTTCAATTGCGGATGATAGAAATTTGGTGAAATATTTTAGAGGAGATGGGGTTGGAAATATGATGGCATAACCAAGCCGGATACAAGCATCTTGCTGACAGGCTGGCGGCGTGTAGAGCTCGCTAAGCGTGAATCCGCAAACGAGCCTGTGGGTAATATTGTGCGGCAATGAAAATACATGGTTGCCAAATTTTAACTGATAGAAGGGAGGGTTTTCAAAATCCGGTTTGCAATTT
The DNA here is from genome assembly GCA_030266015.1 of Christensenellaceae bacterium OttesenSCG-928-K19. Taxonomy (GTDB): domain Bacteria; phylum Bacillota; class Clostridia; order Christensenellales; family Christensenellaceae; genus UBA5399. The sequence continues at coordinate 274 of JAJDHD010000051.1, forward strand.
CGCTAAATGGTTAAATAAAACATGCTAATTCTTTACTAAATATAACGAAAGGTGCATAGCAACGACTCGAAAGGAAAACAGATTCCCAATTTCATATATTTATGAATTTATATCATGGAATGCGAAGGCAAATTAAATACTCAAAGAGGTTGACATCACTGAATGGATATGATATTTTAATAAACAAAAGATAAACGTTTACTAAACAATCGTCATTTCAATATCAATTAGTAAAAAATCATGAATTCAAAGTTTCGCCATTGTGCGAAGAGCAAATATAACAGGAGGATGTTATGAAAAAAGTTGTAATCACATTATTGGTAGCTGTTATGCTGTTTTCTTTGGCAGCCTGCAGCACAGGGACAGACACACCGGCAGAAGAAACTGCGGCAGCTACGGCTGAAGCAACTGCTGACGCTCCGGCGGAAGAGACTGCAGAAGCACCCGCCGAGGCAACAGAAGATGCGACGGAAGCGCCAGCCGAAGACAGCACGGGCGGCAGCGATCTTTCCAGCCTGAACACAGACTTTGTTATTGCCACCGTTCCCAAAGGAATGGGAATCCCGTGGTTCCAGAGGATGGAAGTTGGCGTAGACCAGTTTGCAGCGGACACTGGCGTGGATGCTTACCAGACAGGCCCGGTGGACGCGGATGCGGCAGGCCAGGCGCAGTATATTGAAGACCTGATTGCACAGGGGGTAGACGCGATTTGCGTTGTTCCGTTCTCCACAGAATCATTGGAGCCAGTGCTGAAAAAAGCACGCGAAGCTGGAATTCTTGTAATCGCACACGAAGCGGAAGGTATGACGAATATTGATTATGACCTGGAAGCTTTTGATAACAACGAATATGGCGAGCACTTTATGGAGAAGCTTGGGCCGCTGATGGGCGAGGAAGGCGAATATGCGCTGATGGTTGGCGCGCTTACATCCGCTTCTCATAACCAGTGGGTAGATGCTTCCAAAGCTTATCAGGAAGCGAATTTTTCGGGAATGAGCCAGGCTGGCGACAAAATTGAGTCGGGCGACGACCAAGACCAGGCATATGAGAAAATCAAGGAAGCGCTGAAGGCATATCCTGACCTGAAAGGTATTCAGGGAAGCGCCATGGCGGACGTTGCCGGTGCGGCAAGGGCTGTGGAAGAAGCTGGCAAAGCAGGTGAAATCAAGATCGTGGGCACATCTCTTGTATCTGTTTCGGGCAAATATGTACGCGATGGTTCCATCGAGATGATCTCCTTCTGGGATCCGGCGCTCGCTGGATACGCAATGAATGAAATTGCGCTGCGCATACTGAACGAACAGGAAATCGCAGACGGTATGTCGCTGACGGTGGAAGGTTATGAAAACCTGAAGCTGGAAGGTAACACATTGAAGGGCCAAGCATGGATTGATGTGGACGCAAGCAATGTAGACGATCCCGCTTATGACTTCTGATAAACAAAACAGGTAAGGCGTGATGAAGGCAGGCTCCCTAGCTTAACCCGGGGAGCCTGTCATATATAGATAGCAAGAAAGGGGTTTAACACAATGTCGGACGTTTTCTTAAAAGTAACGGGGATTAAGAAATCCTTTGGCGGTGTGCAGGCATTGAAGGGTGTTGACCTGGAGATCAAAAAAGGCGAGGTGCGCTCCCTTGCGGGAGAAAACGGCTGTGGCAAATCGACTTTAATCAAGGTGATCTCGGGCGCGCATAGCGCGGATGCAGGCGAAGTGGTGATCGATGGGAAGAGGTATGATTCGCTGACGCCTATGGACGCGATCTGTGCGGGCATACAAGTAATCTATCAGGATTTTGCGGTGTTTCCAAATCTGACAGTGGCAGAGAACATTGCGCTCAACTATGAGCTGGATACCTGCCAGAAAACGGTAAACTGGAAAGAAGTAAAGGAAATTGCCCAAAAAGCGATGGCGCGTATTGGCGCGGAGATTCCGCTGGATGTTTTGGTGGAGCGGCTTTCTGTGGCAAACAAGCAGATGGTGGCTATTTGCCGTGCGCTTTTGAATGACGCAAAGCTTGTGATAATGGATGAACCAACTACAGCGCTCACTGCGCGGGAGGTGGCGCGTCTTTTTGACGTAATCAGGATGATGCAGGAAAACGGTATTGCTGTCATGATTGTGACGCATAAGCTGGATGAGGTATATGAAATTGCCGAGACGCTCACGATTTTGCGGAATGGTGAAAAAGTGGCGGAAGGCCCGATAAACGAATTCGACAGGCCACGCTTTATAAAAAGCATGACAGGCCGTGATATAGAAGAAGTATTCTACCGTCCGGAGCAAAATGATAATAAGATATTGGAAGTGCAGGGGATCTCACGTGAGGGTGCGTTCCAGGATGTGACATTTGACCTATACGAGGGCGATGTGTTGGGCATCACTGGATTGCTTGGCTCCGGTCGCGGGGAGATAGGCGAGGCGCTCTTTGGCATGGCGCCCGCTACCAGCGGCAGTATTAAGATGGGCGGACAAGAGATTAAGATAAAAAGCGTGGGCGACGCGATGAAAAATGGCGTTGGCTATGTGCCGGAGGATAGGCTGACGGAAGGCCTGTTTCTGGAGCTGCCCATTGGGACGAATACCATAGCCGCTTCTGTTAAGAGCTATTTACACGGGGGGAGGTTGGATTATAAGGCGATGAATGAATCTATGTGGAAATGGATTAAAGACCTGTCTGTCGCCGCGCCTTCCCCCGAACCTCCTATTAAAACACTTTCGGGCGGCAACCAGCAAAAAGTAGTGCTGGCGAAATGGCTGAACACCAAGCCGCGCCTGCTGATACTAAACGGGCCGACGGTGGGTGTGGATATTGGCTCCAAGACGGATATCCATAAAATATTGCGCGGACTTGTGGCGGATGGCGTGGGTGTGATTGTGATTTCGGACGACCTGCCTGAGCTGATACAAAACTGCAACAGGGTACTTATTATGCGCGGCGGCAAGCTGGCAGGATGTTTTGAAACAACAGACCTTGATGAAACGAAGCTGTCGGCACTATTGAGCGAGCAAGCATAGAAAGGGGGCGAAAGGTAAATGAATCAACAAGCAAAAACGGAAAGAATAAAGAATATATTTTCCAGCAACCAGATGATCGTGATTTACATCATTGCGGGGATGCTGATATTGATTGCGGGTATCAACCCTTCTGCGTTTGGTCCGGCGACGTTTATCGATACCGGCCGTTCTATGCTGACCATGTTGATGTTTGCGCTTTGCGAAATGATCGTAATTATCTCCGGCGGGATTGACGTGTCCTTTCCCGCATTTGCCACATTCTGCATGTACGCGACCACCAAACTGATGGTGACGGCCGGGATTGACGGCGTGCTCCTTTCGTTTGTGATCGCAGGTGCGATGGGGCTGGGACTTGGCCTTTTAAACGGTTTTTTGGTGGGGACATGCAAAATACCCACACTGATTGCTACGCTGGGTACGAGCAGCCTGATCCACGGTGCGCTGCTTTCCTTTGTGGGCGTGAACGACATTACCAACCTGCCGCCACAGATGGACGAGGTAGGCAAGCAATACCTGTTCCAGGTGCAAACGGACGCGGGGGTTTCCTCTATGTCCATCTTCATCATATTGCCCATTGTGCTTTGTGTGATTGTGTGGCTGCTGTTGCGCTACACCATGTTGGGCCGATCCATTTACGCAATTGGCGGTGATGTGAACTCCGCACAGCGCGCGGGTTTTAATGTAAAGCGTACGCAATACTTTATCTATATGTTTGTGGGTGTGATTGTGGGCATTGGTGGTATGACGTATACGCTGCTGGCGCGCAACGCCAACACGACACAGCTAATGGGAAGCGAAATGATGGTGATTGCGGCCGTTGTTATTGGCGGCGCCAGGATAACCGGCGGGCATGGAAATGTGCTGGGTACCATATTGGGCGTGGCGTTGATTAATATTGTATCCAACAACCTGATAGTGATGGGTGTGCCGACCTATTGGCAGACGTTTTTGATTGGGCTGTTGATCATTGTAGGCGTTATCATCACTTCGGTGAAGGCAAAGCGCGTGGCGCTGGCGCCCAAGATTTAAGGAGGTCTAAAAAAATGGAAAAACAAGTACAGAAAACGGGCTTCCTCAGGAAAATAGAAAAAAGCACATTGTGGTTGTTGCTGCTTTTGATTGGACTGGTGGTGGTGGTTTCCATCGCAGCACCCAAACAGTTTGTGACGCTGGCCAACTTTCAATCTATGGGGTTCCAGTTGCCTGAATTCGGCATAATGTCTCTTGGTATGATGATTTGCATGATTGCGGGCGGTATCGACCTTTCCATCGTGGGCATGGCAAATCTCTCAGGCATTGTTGCTGCTGCGTTTATGCACGCGGTGGGTGTGGACAGCACGGCAGGCATGGCGGGCGGAATTTGCCTCGCGCTTGTGGTGGGCATGGCGTGCGGCGCGTTCAACGGGCTGCTGATAGGCGGGTTGCGTATACCGGCCATGCTGGTGACACTGTGCGCGCAACAGATATTTATGGGGCTGGGGCTGGTGATTACAAAAGGCCCGGCAATAGCGGGGCTGTCCGAGGCATATCAGGTGATAGGCAATGGAGTGGTGGCAAATGCCATCCCGATTGCGCTGGTGTTGTTTATCGGCGTGGCGGTTGTATTGTTCTTTGTGATGAAGTACACGGTATATGGGCAACAGCTCTACCTTCTTGGTTCTAACCCGGTGGCATCGCGGTATTCGGGTGTAAATAATATAAAAGTGATTGTAAAGACGCACATGATATCCGGCCTGCTTGCAGCGGTTGCAGGTATTGTTATCAGCTCGCACTATGGCTCGGCAAAGTCTGACTATGGCTCGGCTTATACGCTGCAGACACTGCTGATTTGTATTCTTGGCGGTATCTCGCCGGTGGGCGGTAAGGGCAAACTGGCGGGGGTGGTGCTGGCGATTGTTATTATACAGGTGATTTCCAGCGCGTTTGGTATTTTGCGGGTGGATTCCTTCCTTAAGACATTTGTGTTTGGGCTTATACTGATTGCGGTCATGATCATGCAATATTGGGCGGGCTCTGGCAGCAAGAAGATAAAAACTACAAAGGAGAAGCAGATAGGATGAAAAAGATAATCAACAAACCTGAAAACTTTATCCGGGAGATGCTGGAGGGTATTTATATTGCACATGGCAACATGGTTGGCTATGCTGGTGGCGATGTGCACTGCCTTGTGAGCAAGCAGAAGAAGGCGGGGAAGGTGGGGATTGCCACGGGCGGCGGCTCTGGTCATCTGCCGTTATTTCTTGGTTATGTTGGAGAAGGTATGCTGGACGGATGCTCCATTGGTGATGTGTTCCAGTCGCCTAGTGCAGAGCAGATGCTAGCAGTGACAAAGGAGATTGACTCTGGCGCCGGTGTGCTATATATCTATGGCAATTACAATGGTGATATATTCAATTTTGATATGGCCGCAGAAATGGCGGATTTTGAAGAGGATATTCGCGTGGAAAGCGTCGTGGCAGGCGAGGACGTGGCATCGGCGGGGCCTGCGGTGCCGGGCGAGAAGAATACGCGCCGCGGCGTGGCTGGTATTTTCTTTGCTTATAAATGCGCGGGCGCGGCGGCGGCTGAAATGATGCCGCTGGATGAAGTGAAGCGCGTGGCTGAAAAGGCGGCGGCCAATGTGCGCACAATGGGCGTGGCCTTGACCCCCTGCATTGTGCCGCGTGTAGGCAAAGCCAGCTTTGAGATTGGCGAAGATGAGATGGAAATTGGCATGGGCATCCACGGCGAAACGGGCATACGCAGGGGTAAGCTGCTGCCTGCAGATGAGATTGTAGAAGAAATGATGGCACCTATCATAAAGGACATTCCTTATGTAAAGGGAGACGAGGTGGCGGTGCTGGTAAACGGCCTGGGAGCGACGCCACTGGAAGAGCAGTATGTTGTGTGCCGCAAGGTAAGCAATATATTGGAGGAGCAGGGAATAAAGGTGCACAGGTATTATGTGGGCGAATACGCGACTTCGCTGGAGATGGCGGGCATGTCTATTTCGCTCCTGAAGCTGGACGATGAACTGAAACGGCTGGTGGACGCGCAGGCAAATACGCCGTTCTTTAAGCAATTTGGGTGAGGTGTAAAACGATGGATAAGACATATTTACTTCGACTGCTGCAATCGTTAAAAAAGGTGATGGGTGAAAACCGTGACTACCTGATAGAGTTGGACAGTGTGGTGGGTGATGGAGATTTGGGGCTTACCATGGGCGACGGGTTTGCGGCGGCCTATGACGCAGTGGCGGATACGCAAGAAAATGATCTTGGGAAAATACTGTACCAAGCGGGCAAGGCGATGTCTACGGCCGTGCCCTCCACAATGGGCACGCTAATGGCGTCCGGATTGATGAGTGCGGGCAAAGTGCTCAAAGGAAAAGAAAGCACGGATATGCAGGGCATTCACGATCTGTTTGCAGCATATGAGGAGGGCGTGGCAAAGCGCGGCAAAGCAAATGTGGGGGACAAAACGTTTCTTGATGGGCTGCACCCGGCGGTAGTATCGCTGGGGGGATCTGTGATGGCGGGCGAAGCGCTGCCACAGGCTGCGCAAAAGGCGTATGAAGCGGCGGAAAAAGGGTATCATGACACCAAGGGGATGCTGGCGGTGCATGGGCGTGCTGCAACGCGCGGTGAAGCGTCGCGCGAGTTGGAAGACCCGGGCGCGGCAGTTGCCATGCTGATGATGAAAGCGCTTGCGCGGAGCGCTGGGTAATAAAAAACAGGTTTTCCCATAAGCACAGGTGTGCAGGGAGAACCTGTTTTTTGTTTTGTTATTTCTTTTTTGGCGGCGCGGTGCTCTTGCGTGCCATCAGTTTTGCGCCTACCTTGATTTTTACGTCGTAACTGCGCGGATCCTTCATACGCTGGCGCAGCCGTTGTACCGCCATTGTACCGATTGTCCGGCGTGGGATGCGCATGGTGGTGAGGGCGGGGTTGTTGATGCGGCTGTATTGAATGTCGTCAAACCCCATGATGGAGATGTCGTCTGGGATTTTGAGGCCAGTTTCTTTCAGCGCCTTGATGATGCCGATGGCGATAGAATCGTTTTCCGCAAAGAGGCAGGTGGGCAGTGAGAGATCTTGCCTTAGCAACTCCTGCATGGAATGATAAGCTCCCTCCAATGTAGGGGCGACTTCGAAGATATGCTTGCTTTGGCAGGAAAACCCTAGCAATTTACAGTATTTTCCAAAAGCTTCCTGACGCTCGTCAAAGTTGGAAATGCGCACGCTGCTGCGCGCATAGGCGATTTCGCGATGGCCGAGCCCGTGCAGATAGGAAAGAGCATGCAATATTGTTTCGCAATTATTCATCAGGATACAATCGTGCTGGCTGCCTTGCATGATATTATCTACAATAACAAATGGTGTACGGATGGAATCTAGCAGGTGATAGGACTCTGGTGGGATTTCGGTGCCCAGTATGATAATGCCGTCGGAGGATTCTGCGGCGACTGTAGCGATGGCGTCCTCAAAGTTTCCGTCGGCGGTGGTGATGCTCATATTATAGCCAAAATTACGCGCTTCTGTTTCGATTGCATCCATGATGGAGGTGATGAAATCGCCGTTGCCATCCACAATCATTCCGTGATCCTTGTACTTTAAAAAACGGATGTTTTTTAACGGGACGCGAGACTTCACGGGAGGGGAGTAATTGTGCTTTTTAATGAGGGCCTGCACCCGCTTGCGGGTCTCGTCGCTGACGCCTTTTTTGTTATTTAACACCAGTGAAATCGTTGCGGGAGAAACTTTAGCCAGCTTGGCCAATTCCTGAACAGTCATGAATGAACACCTATACCCCAGACAATATTTTAATCTCATCATCAGAATATCAGAAAAATGCCGGAAAAGCAATAGATTCACCTAAAACAATTAAACATTTATTAAAATATTAAAAATAATTGCTAAACAATTAAGCGTAACTTTTTTTGACTATTGATGGAAGAGATGTATAATATATTAAGTCAATTTGAAATCATTTTTTTATGCTGGCACATCCTCGGCGAAAAATCCCGTATGCTGCATTATGCAGGGCGTGGGCAGCGGAAAAGGCAAATGATGAAGGCGCGCTATTTAAAAAACTGTAAGAAAAAAGACGATTGCGGGTTGATATGTTTGTTTATGTTAATGTGTATGCGAAATGACCTTCGGTAACGATAAGCTTTTTATGCCAAACTGAGCAGGATTGACGGTAACAATTTCATTTCATGGCTGGGCTGTGAAATACGCTATGCGGGCTGGCTTTTTTTGCGAAAGACAATAGTGTGCTGAACGGTTTTTCCTGTATCCTGTATTAGCGTAATTTTTTGAAAAGAGGTGGTTTCCTTGGAAGGAAGCACAAAACACAGCCTGTCGGCAGAGCGGAATCTGCTGCAACGCAACCGGATTAAAAAATTAATGGAGAAGGGCCTGCAAAACGCCCTTGTTACGGTTGTTGCCCCTCCCGGGTATGGGAAAACGCATGAAATGGCGAATTTTTTTGGGAATGCGGGAGTGCGCCTTAGTTGGATGCGCGCGACAAAACTGGACAATCTGCCCGGACATTTCTGGGATAATCATATCGCATCGCTTGCACGTGAATGCACTCAGGCGGTAAAACCCCTGCGCGCGCTGGGGTTTCCGAATACCCTGGCGAATATGGATGCCTGGCTGCGCATTGTTGCGAGCGATATCTATAAGGACAGCAGGCTTTCGGTTCATGTTGTTGATAATTTTGATGAAATTAAAAATGACGAGGTACGTATGCTGTTTGATTTTTTGGCGGAAACGGGGGTGGAAAATTTCTGCCTGGTTCTGATCAGCCGTCAAAAAACGGATATAGACCTAAAGGCATTGCGGAGCGGAGGAGGCGTGTTTCGGGTTACGGGAGAACAACTTAAATTTACAGAGGATGAAATCGGCAGTTTTTTTAAACAATGCGGCCTATATTTGCCGAATAGCCAATTCTCTAAAATCTACAGAGAGACGGAAGGATGGCCGCTTTTGGTTTACCTGCTATCGCGGCAATTACAAAAAAACAAGTGTTCTTATGAAGAATCAATGGGAAAGAGCATGGAGATGGTTCACTCCATGTTTGAGTCTGAGTTTTTTTCTAAATATGACGCCAGCACCAAGGAGGCTTTGATAAAGCTGTCATTTTTATCAAGCTTTTCAGCAAATCTTATTAGTAAGATTGTTGATGATGCGGATGTTTCGGGATTTATGGAAACTTTGGCGGCCAACCAGTTTGTCACCTATGATTCTAATTTGAAGGGGTATGTGTTCCAAAGCATGTATTGTGATTTTCTGCAGGAAAGGCATACGCCGGGATTGTCTGGGGAGCTGCGCCATGTTTATAGCATGGCGGCCGATTGCGCCCTGGAAAAAGGGTGCCAGCTCCATGCGGTGGAGTATTACAGCAGAAGCCATCGATATAATGAGATGCTTTCCGTAATGGTAGACTATATTGGTGGGCGGATGGCGGTGGATAAAATGCAGGCGGACTATTTTTTTCGAAAACTGGAGGAGCTGCCGCCGAGGATAAAAAATGTGAATTATCTTGCAGGATATATTGAATCCTGCCTATATATCCAAATGATGCAGCCGGAAAAAGCGTTTGGGATATTGGAAGGGATGGAGCGTGAGCTTTTAGGCAAGCCGGGTAAAAAGGAGCGCGCCATGCTGGGCGAGGTGTATGAACGGATTGCAGGGATTCGGATGATGCAACGAAAAGAATGCTTTATGGGGTATTTTAAAAAAGCCTATGAGTTAATCCCGAAGGGCTCTGCATACAAGAAGAAAAGTATGCTGCGATATAAGAATTACAGTATTTTTTCGGTGCAGGATTATACCCCCGGCGCGGTTGAGCGCATGGAAAAAGAAATCTATGACGGGTTTGAGTATATGAATGCGGTTGAAGGCGGCGTATCGGCTGGGTTTCAATATTTGTTCTCGGCAGAAGCGGCATATCAAAAATATGAACTGAAGCGTGCGCAGGGCATGGCGTCTAAAGCATTTTTTGAGGCGAAAACAGCCGGAGCGCACGACATCGCCTGCAATGCGCTGCTTATATTGGCAACGGTGGCGCTAAAGCAGGGGAAGTATCTTGAGATGACTGATATTGTCCATAGTATAGAAAAATATGTGGACAGCACCGGCATTCCGGAATTGATTGCGGTGAAGGAGTATGTGTTTAATTGGCGGGAGCTGTCTTTGTGTCCGGCCGCACAAATGCCAAAATGGGTCAATGCGCTGGATTCCGGGTTTGTCTCTATGACTCCGCTGGTGATTGGGCGCGGGGAATTGCACTATGCAATTTATTTGCTTGTGAAAAAACAATACAGCACAATGGTTGCTTATTTGGAGCAGGTAAAGCCGCTATATACGACAAAAGGTTGGGGAGAGAGCCTAAGTGCAAATATAATGAGTGCGATCGGCTATATGAAGCTGCGTGACGAAGAGCGGGCGGTTGACGTGTTCAAAGAAACCTATGACCTTACCTACCATAATAAAATCATGACACCGTTTATTGAATTTGCCGGTCTGACACGTACGTTGATTGAACATGTCAGAAAATTGGATAAATATGAATTTGACTGGGAATGGCTGGATGATATCTATCGCAAGGCATCTACCTTTGGCAAACGGTTGTCCTTTATGATGAAGGAGCACGCGAGGCAAAATAATATTGCGCCGGAAAGGGAAATCCAATTGACTGAGCGCGAAGTGGAGGTGCTGCGGTGCCTTGCACAGGGCCTGACGCGGGAAGAAATAGCGGAAGAGCATCATATTGCGATTAGCACGGTCAAAAGTGTGATTACCAATATTTACAATAAGCTGGGGGCGGTGAATCGGGTAGACGCAGTCCGTACAGCGCTTGATTTTGGTATCCTGGACGCATAGGGGAATTTTAGAAAAGTGTAATTTTATACTGTTCTTCAATTAAAAACACAGCTTCTGCAATAAAAAACGAATCAACTTAGACTGGCGTGCTTTGTGCGCTGGTTTTTTGATGATTGTAAACAGTTTTGCCAGCATATAATACTGAAAAATGGCCGGGGGGGCGTATCGCGCGACGGGCAAAAGCGGTATGCTTAACCTGTAAGTGAGAAAAATTCAGCCAACAAATACCTAACGTTATTATGTACAGATTTTATAACCCTGCCTTCTTTTTGATGAAAACAGAAGGGAGGTTTATGGCGCTGAAAGGAGATAAAAACAACATGAAGACGATTGCGTTCTCTGGTGGCGGATTTTCAGGACTACAACGGTATTTTAGTTGTGTGGCAGGTATCGAAAAAGCACAGATTGGTTATATCAATGGCAAGGCAGGGGCGCCCCCCTCCTATTTGGATTTGCTGAAGGAAGAAAATGGGTTTGCAGAAGCGGTGATGCTGCATTATAGGGAAGCGATAATTTCTATGCAGACGATTGCAGAGCTATATCTCAACACGATTCACCATAGGGAATTCTTGGGGCGCTACGGTATTTATTATGCCGACAAGGAGGACTATCACGGCCTTAACGCCTGCATGGAAAAGAATGGGCGTTTGTTTGTCCATGGTGTAAAAATTACACTGGAGCCGGTGGTGAATTTTTTCCCGGCAAAAGGATACAAACAAATGGCGGTGAACAGTGACCCGGAAATGTATAGCTGCATACAAAGGGCGGCATACCACCAAATCTCCGATTACTATTGAGTCTTTGAAGTAATCACGAAGCAGGGCGGGCAGACGCGCCCGGGCGGATTAAATTAATAAAAGAGGTGTTTGAAAATGAAAAACATGCCCGTAGGAAAAAAGATATTGACAGGATTTATGATCGTCATCCTGATGATAGGCGTTATCCTTGCAATGACGGTGATTACATCGCTTTCGAGAAATAACGACCTTAGCCGTGTGGACAAAATGAGCACGATGCAGGCCAGCGCGAATGAAATGCTAAACAATTTCAATCTGGCAAGGGTGGAGATCAGGACGGTTTTTACTTCCATTGATGCTGAATCAGAATACAACATCGCATTGGAATATCTTGATAAATGCACTGGGATTCTCGAAGAAATGAAGACGATGTCTGCCGGGCTGGATGGATATGGAGAGCAAGACATTTTGGCGTTGGAGGAGATGTTTGCGAATGTGCGCGCAGGCGTGGTTAATGTGGGTGATAACGACGAACTGGCAATAGCCGCGCTTACAACCATGACGGACAATGGCTTGCTGATGGCGGAAAAAAGCAGTGAATTGTTTGACCAGGTGGTGGCGACCACGCAAAGCGCGGGAACAGACGCGACCACAACAGGAGGGGATCGGATTACCAGGGTTGTAGTGCCTGCGAAGGCGTTGGGAGATACGGTGGATAGCACCCGCCTGTTGGCGCGCAACCTGCTTTTGAATCAAGATTTGACTGTGATTCCGGATATTTATGCCGGGCTTGATTCTATTGAAGCACAGGCCACGTCTGTTCGCTCCGCAGTGACAACAGATACAGCGCGCCAGGCTGTTGATGAGCTCACCCAGGCAGTGAGTGGATTTCGCTCCAGTGTGGAGGAAGTAGACAGGATTATGACTAACTCGGAAGCGGAGATTGCCGTGGCACGGGACATATTCCTTGAGCTGAACGACCTGGTATTTAATTTTGTACTGACAATCTCGGCAGAAGTGGCCAGTCTGAATGACAGCGTAATCAGCACCTCGATGTTCATAATGTTCGTGATGATTGGTGTGGCAGCGGCAGCGGTTGTGGTGGCATTCTTGATTGCGACTTACATTGGCAGGATTATTACCCATCCACTGAACAAGATGAAAGAAGTGATGCTGCAGGCGGGCACCTCGGGCAACCTGAATTTCCCGGACGATATCAAAACGAGTATACGGGAAGAAGCGCAGAAAAAGGACGAGATAGGACAGTCGCTTAGGGCGTTTACCGTACTCATTGACCATATTACAAATATAGCCGACAAGCTAGAGAAGGTTGCGGGCAAGGATTTGAGTGTGGATGTGGATTTGCTGAGCGAGGAAGACACCATGGGGCTGTCGCTAAAGTCTATGTTGGAAAGCTTGAACTACATGTTTAGCGAGATCAATATGATTGCCGCGCAGGTGTCCACGGCAGCGGGCGAGGTTTCTATGGGTGCGCAGGGATTGGCGCAGGGAAGCACAGAGCAAGCTGCGACAGTGGAGGAAATAAGCGCGTCTATGAATGAAATAAATGATCAAATGAAGGCCAGCAATGAATCTGTGACGGTTGCCGCGCAGGAGAGCGAATCAATCAGCCAGATGGCAATGAACGGAAACGAAAAGATGAGCAGCATGGTGAATTCCATGCAGGAAATCACGGAAGCAAGCCAGGCGATTGAACGGGTAATTAAGGTGATAGACGATATCGCGTTCCAGACAAATATACTTGCCCTAAACGCAGCTGTGGAGGCGGCGCGCGCCGGTTCTGCGGGGCAGGGGTTTGCCGTGGTTGCAGATGAGGTAAGAAACCTTGCTGCCAAGAGCGCGGAAGCAGCAAAGGAAACAGCAGAGCTGATTTCGGCTAATATTGAAAAGACGCAGCTTGGCCTTGCTACCACGCAGGAGACAGCGGACAGCCTGGTGAAAATCATGGAGGGAATTGAAAGCAACAGGAATTCGCTGCAGACGGTTTCCCAGCAGAGCGCTAATGCACGTGCGGCGACAGGTGAAGTGAACACGGCGGTGGAGCAGGTGGCACAGGTGGTGCAGCAAAACAGCGCAACAAGCGAGGAAAGCGCCGCTGCCAGCCAGCAGATGAGCTCGCAGGCGCATGGCTTGCAGGAACTGGTGTCACAATTCAAGTTGAAAAATCAAAGTGGAAGGAAAACCACTGCAGGACCAGAAACGTCCGGCCCGGTTTTCCAGGACGACTGGGAGGAGGATTCCACAAACGGATATGCGGACGAATCGAAGCCTGAAGGAAAATACTGATTGAAAAAGGTTGAAGCCGGAAGACTGGGACATACAAAAGTAGCCGGACGCACGAAAGGACTGTTTCGGTGGCGGGGAGAGATGGAACAATGAAGATATCTTTACAGCTTTTGGCTGGGTGTGAAGTGACAGTTACAGCCAGTGCGTCCGGTTTGGTTGAAATAAAAGTAAAGGAAGAGGGAGCAGACCGATGTATTAAGATTTCCCTGGATACTCCTGAGGAGCTTGAAACAGACAGGAAAAGAGGGATGGAATATGAGTGGAACCCAAGATTACAACCAAATGGAGAACATCACGCAAACGGAGGATAAGTATTTTACATTTTGGCTGGACGGCCAGCTATACGCAATCCCGATTGGAAATGTGGTGCAGATTGTGGATATATTACCGCTCACCGCAATTCCGGAAGCGCCTCACTACATGAAAGGGATTA
>JAJDHD010000052.1 GCA_030266015.1 Christensenellaceae bacterium OttesenSCG-928-K19
ATGGCAAAACGACATAAGAAAACCGTATGTCTGCTACTTGCGTTGCTGTGGGCGGTTTTGCTTCCCTGCGCGGCTTTAGCCGAAGAACCCCCGCCAGAGGATGTGGTACATACGGAGCAGGCGCTGCGGGATTGGCTGGACGCCCATGCTGGCGCGGGCGGCACGGTGACGCTGGGGGATACGATCACGCTTACCATGCCCTACTATATATCTGGCGGTGAGGACGCGCACATCACCATCGACACGGGGGACTTCGGCCTCGTCTATCAAACGGGTGGGATCAGCGGCGACTACTTCAGCATCGTGGGCAATGGCGTTGATACGCCTGTGCTTTCCATCACGGGGGCCTGCGTGTTCCGCGGGAGCTACATGAACATTTTGCTGGACGCGGATGTGACCGCGCTCGGCAAAGACGGCGTTGGCGGCACGGCGGTGTCCATCAATCATGTGGACACCGCGTATACCTTTCAGCCTTCCAGTGTCTACAGCAGTACGGGCAGCATCCGTGCGGTTGGCGCGGGCGCCGTTGGCGTGCGGGTGGAAAGCGCGCAGGCGCTGTATTTCCTGAACGTGTCCGTGGAAGGTGAAAACGCGCTGGCGGTGTTCGCCCCGGCGGGCAGCACACTGTACTTCTGCCATCTGACGGCGGCGGGCGCGGGCGCTGCCGCCGCGCCGGATACGATTGCGCTGGATACCTGCACCGCGAATCCCGCCCCGGCGGGCCTTATGCAAAGGAAGATCATCGGTCCCTCGCTGCATGTGGGGCTTGTGCAGGGCGCCGCCCAGTATGAAGTCAATTCCCTGGCCGATTATCTGCCCACGCTGCTGCTGGGCGCGGATGGGCAGGAAAACCTTGCCTTGCAGGCCAGCGCCGTGTGGGATGCGGCGGCCCTCGCCTCCATCGACACGGGCGTATTGGGAAAAACAACGGTGCCGGGTACGCTGTGCCCCGCGCTGCAGGGCTTTGGCCTTGCGGATGACTTTGCGCTGGAACTGTGCGTGGAGATCATGGACCCTGCGCTCCCCTATATCCAATCCATTGCATTGTATGAAGATGGCGAGGGCTATTGCCTGGAGCTGGGCAGCCGCAACATACTGGACGCGGATGACCTTCCGCTGCTGGGCACTGCCATCCTCACCTCTTTGGACGGTGGCGAAACCTGGGAAGATATTACGGACTCCCCGCTGGTGAGTTACAGCTGGGGAATGATCAACATCCAGATGCCCACGGTGCCGCCGCTCTCGCTCTACAGGGCAGAGGTGGACGGCGTGTCCTCCAACATTGTGGAAGTCTATGCGGCGCTGGGCGCGCCCGTGGGCGGCAACGGCGGGGATCGCACCGGCGTGGACAGGCCGGGCGGCGACACCGATCCACCGGGCAATGACCCTGACCCACCGGGCGACGACCCCGACCCACCAGGCAATGATGTTGACCCGCCGGGCAATACCCCCGACCCACCGGGTGGCGGCACAGACCCACCGGGCGCCCCTGATCCTCCAGACGATAATCCTGACCCACCGGGTGGCACTGATCCACCGGGCAACGACCCTGACCCACCAGGCGGTGGCACTAACCCTCCGGGCGCCACTGATCCTCCGGGCGGCACGGACGCGTCCGCCAGCACGGATACGCCCGGCCAGGATACGGCCCAGCCGACGCCCTCACAAAAAGACCAGGCGGGAACAGAGGAAGCGCGGCCGGGAAACAGCACGGCGGCACGGGAAGAAGATGAGTCCGCATCGAAAGATTCCCTGCCGGTGGAATGGTCGGACGATACCACATCCGTGCTTTCCGGGGTGCGCATAAACCTGCTGGCGGCGGCCAACCCGGAAGTCGTCACGTTCATCAAGCCGGGCGTGCGCGTGGAAGTATCCTCGCGGGCGCTGCTTGCGCTGGAGCTTGCGGATCACCAAACCTTCACCCTGAAGGTGGTGTGGCAGGACGACGGCACGGCCGAAGCGAACTTCCTGGTGGAAGGCGCACCCGTGACGCTCGAACACAGGGTGATACTTGATGAAACGTCTGCCGGCACGCAGACCTCCATGCAGGACACATTGCCCTTGGATGAGGAAGAATCCAATCGGCCGGAGTTCATTGCAGCGGCGGTACTCTCCAGCTGTGCGGTTTTGGGCGGGGGCGGCGCTGTGTTTTGGCGCCGGAACAGGCACAAGGCAAGACGGGGGAAACGCAAATGAAGGGGATACGGAGCAAGCGTCTTTTTACCTGTCTGCTGATGGTGTTTACGGTTGCCCTGTCCGCGGGTCTGTTTTTATCCGTATATCAGAAGGATAACAAGTATACGGCTCCGGGCCCCAGGGGAGAAAACGGCGCGTTGCTTTTGAGCGAAGGGAGCCTGCAACAATATCCGGTGGTGCAGCTTGTGCATGGCTGGGAATATTACGGCGGCGTGCTCCTGGCGCCGGGGGATTTTTATGCGGGCAGCCAGCCCCGGCCGGATCGGTATGTCTTTATCGGCCAGTACGGCGGCTTTGATATGGGAGATGCTTCCGCATCTCCCCACGGCAGTGCCAGCTACCGGCTCAACATCGCCATCCCACAAGACGCGCGCAGCTACACGCTCTCGCTGCCGGAGATATTCTCCGCCTGCCGGGTGTATGTAAACGGGGAGTTCCTTGCCGCTATGGGTGAGGTGGACGCGGCCGCCTACCACCCGCAGACGGGCAATCGTGTCGTTTCGTTTGAAGCATCGGACAGGGTGGAGATCATCATTGCCGTGGCGGATTATTCGCATTTCTACAGCGGCATGGTCTATCCCCCGGCGTTCGGACTGAGCGAAGCGGTAAACGGAATGTTGTCGGCACGGCTTTCCTTCCACACCGCGTTATGCGCGGCGGCTGTGGTGATCGGGGTGCTGTCGCTGCTGGTGGGCTTCGCCGCGAAGCGCCATGCCCCGGCGCTGCTCTACGGGCTGCTCTGCCTGTGCTATTTGGGCTTTGCGGGATACCCGGTGTGGAAAACATTTTCAAGCGGCTATTCCGTTTCCTACATGATAGAGAACCTGTCCTTCTGCGCCATGCTGCTGCTCGTGCTACTGTTGCAAAGAAGCATAAACGGGAAAAGGCTGATGCGCGGCAGGGATGCGTGGGCCGTTTGGTTTGGCATAGCGATGTGCGCCTTTGCCGTGATCACACACCTGCTTCTGCCGCTGGGCAGCGCCGCTTGGATGAACCTGTATTCCTACGCGGTGATGCTCTATGAATGGCTGGCGGCGGCGTACATCACAACTATGGCGCTGCGTGCGCTGTGGTCAGGCGAAGGCTTTGCGGGCGGCTCTGCCGCGCAAGGCAGTTCCCTGCCGCTGCTGCTTGGCATACTCATGTTTGACTGCGCGCTCATCATGGATCGCCTGCTGCCGTGGCATGAACCCATCGTAACGGGTTGGTTTATAGAGCTTGCGAGTTTCGCGCTGCTGCTTTGCATTGGCGTTTCCATCGGTATGGAAGTCGCCCGGCAATACCGGGAGCGGGCGGTGCTGGTGGACCGGGCGCACCGCATGGAGCAGGTGTTCGCCATGCAGAAAACCTATCAGGACGAGATTGGGCGGCAGACAGAGGAAGCGCGGGCGGTGAAGCATGACCTGCGCCATCACTTCCGGGTGATCAGCGGTTTGTTGGCCGAAGGGGAATATGAGCAGCTTCGTGAATATATATCGCAGTACGAAGAAGCGATGCCGCAGGAAGCAAGCGTCGGCCTCTGTGCCCACCCGGCAGTTAATGTGCTGGCGCAATATTACACCTATCTCGCAAAGCAAAATGGCATTCGGATGACGATGCGCATCGATATGGAGAGTGCAATCGGTATAGCGGATACCGATCTGGCGGCGCTTTTGAGTAACCTGTTGGAGAACGCCATAGAAGCTTGCCTGCGTGTGCCGGACGGTAAGCGGTGGATTTCGATTGCCCTTTCGCAGCGGGACGATGTATTCTCTGTGTATATGGAGAACAGCGCCGCGCAGGTTCTTCAAAAAGGCGCCGCATTCCAATCCGCGAAGGAGCCGGGGCGCGACGGATATGGCCTTGCCTCCATACGGGGTGTTGCGGAGAAATACAGTGGAAAAGCCACATTCCAATACGATGAGGACAGAGAGGTTTTCATGAGCGGCGTCGTGATGCACTTGGCGGGTTCGCCGCCTGCCGAAACGATACCAACGTAAAAGCCCTCACGGGTTCAGTAAATGCATGGTCGAAATACGGGTGCGGTGTGAGCGGGTGTACTACGCCTTTTACGCGGGTGTTCAGCGAGTAGCAAGCAAGGCAGCCTGTTAACAGGCCGCTCTGCTTGATGGGGCTCCTGCCCCATACCCCGTGGATCGCCCCCGCGTTGCGGGGACGGCTGCGCGGGCCTTGCGGCCCGCTATTTGTTGCGCCCAGGCGCTCACAGGTCAGTACGTTCGGGCTCGGCTTCGCGGTCACGGCTCGTCGTACCAAGCAGCCGGTCCACGTTCTCTTTCGCCAATAGGAGCTCCCGCATCTCAGCCTTTGCCTGACGATACTCGGCGTTGGCCTTTTTCTTTTCCTCCAGCACTGGAGCGTAGGCAGCGCGAAGCATCTTCACCGTTGGCAGCTTGTTATCCCTGCCATACCCCAAATCGTCAAAGGCTTTCTTGGCGGCCTCGTGTAAAATGATGTCCGTCTCATGCTCGGCCCTGAACTGTTTCGGGTTGCCGCTCCTGCGGTACGCGGCATAGGTGTCGCGTGTTTTTGAGTAATTGACAATATGCTTTTGCAGATCGGCATTGGCTTTGAGTTCCAACTCCAGGCTCTTTGTTTTTTCAGAGAGGTCATGGAAGCGGGCGGTGGTCGCCGACGTTTTGTCCTGCAGCGCGTCGTAGCTGTCCAGCCCGTGTTGCTGAAGATAGAGAAGCGTCTGCGCAGCCTGTTTCAAATTGAACACCCGCGCCCAGCGTTCATACCCGGCGCCTTTGCCCTGCTGAATTTTTGACTGGATATCAATGAGCAGGCTGGGACGGGAAACGGTTGGAGCCGCCGCAGGCTCTCTACCGCCAGAGGAAAAAACATGCCGACCGGCGATGCGATCCCGCACAGCCTCTTCAGTGTACTCCTCGCGCAGGGTATCCATCCTCGTCGGCTTATCCCACCCAGGCGCAAGGAAGGTGATGTGCTTGCGCTTCGTATTGATGGTGTATCCTGCCGCCCGCATGAGGGAAAGGAAGTCTTCGAAGGTGGCGGGCTTCTGATCCAGCGCGGTGTCCACCGCCATGATCAATTGCTTTTTATGCGACAAGGGTTTGTCGTCGCCGAGCCACTTGCCATAGTTATTGCCTCGGCTGGGCTTCGGCTCCTTGATGACCGATAGGCCATGCTCCACGCAGAGGTGGTCACTGAGTCTGCGCACCGCGAAAGCCGAGCCGAGGAAGTTCCTGAACTTCCCCTGATAATCCAGCCGGGTGGAGTTCCAAACCACATGGCTGTGGATGTGCCTACGGTCGGTATGGGTGTAGACGATGAAAGCATGGCGGCCCTTTGTGAAGCGCATCGCCAGTTCGTACCCGATGCGGTTCGCTTCCTCCGGCATGATTTCGCCGGGCTTGAAACTCTGCCGGACCTGATAGGCGATAACGTCATGCTCTCCCTGGTCGCGTTTGGTGATGAAAGCATAGCGGCTTTTGGATAAAAAGAACTCGCTCTCCACAGTTTCCGGCACACACTCATAGAATGAAATCAGTTCGCCGTCCTCGGTCTTAAGTGGGTTCTCCATGTAGTCGGCGATGTCTTTGAGCGCCTTTGCCAAGCTGCGTCCCTTGCCAATGTGCAAAGGAATGATGCGTGTGGTCGCCACCGGCTTCACCTCCTCACCGCCAGAGAAAAAAGAATGGGGCACCGCCGCAGTGACGGAGCCCCGTGAAAAATCCATGCGCTATTCCATGATGAACTCCCGCAGGCAATATTTTATCCCATCCAGCTTGCCGACAATCCACGCGGCAAGAGCCGGAAGCCCATAGGGGCTAACCAGGAATGCGATCACCAGGAACGCAATCCCGCCGAGGGGCTGGTGCGAGATGAACAACAGCACCGCGCCCACGGTCACCAACACCGACAGTATCCAAAAGAGAAAGCCGGCCAACGAAAGAATGAACGTGCAAAACGCGACCGCCAGAGTCAGCAACAGCATGGCAGGCGCCGCCAATATTTTCAAAACGATTCTCATCACGCACCTCCTTTTGTTGTGATGTTAACTCTTGTGGAAGGTGATTGCAAGGCCCTGTGGCGCTTTTGTTTACTTTATTTTCGCCAGCCCAACAAGGATTTTATTGGCGGCGTCCCACAGCAAATCATACTGGCGGCGCAGGTCGTCCATGTCCTCGGCGTAGATGCTGCGGGTCTCATTGGCGCGTTTGGCAATCTGGTTAATGTTCACCGAGCAGCGCCGGAGCAGGACGACCATCTCCCGCACGTCGGACAGGTCGAGGTTGATGTGGTACCCATCGATCAACATCTTGCGCGCGAATGCGGAAAAGTTGCGCATGCTGGCAGCGGCCATGCGCTCACGGATCAGCGCGGCCTCTTCTTCATTGGCCCACACCGCAAGCTGAATATTGCGTACACTTTTTGTGTGTTCATCCATACAATAGCCCTCCCATCATCGCTCCAACTCCATCTCACCCCGATCCAGTTCCTGCTTGGATGAGGGCGGCGCGGGGTTTTTGCGGGCCTCGCGGATTTGTTCCATCACGGATGGCTTCTCAGCCGGAAGCGTTTCCGGGGCGAGCTCCTGAATCTCCTCGTGCGTCTGCCCATCGGTGAGGTCGGCCTTTTCTGCCGCCAGATTATTGCGCAGGCCGTCGACCATATTGTAATTCTGCTCGGTGGACAATTCCGTAGCGCGCAGATAATTGTCCACCTCTCGCACGGGCTCGTCACGCAGATAGCAGGCAGCACGAACAGCATAATCGTCCTGCGCGCTCTTCTCGGTGCTCTTGTAGTGGCCCCAATAGAAATCCCGCTTGCCGTTCTCGGCGGTGAACTGCCAGGTAACGAACGGATCAGCCCCGGCGAGATTGTGTCCCAGGGCCATGCCCCGGTCGTTGCTGAACTGGATGGAGCGCAGGATTTCGTAGCCATGCACAAAATGCCCGGACTCCTCGCGCCCCGGCAGCGCGAACCGCTCCGCGCTCAGTTCAGCGTACTTCTCTCTGGCGTACCGGGCAAAGTCGTCCAGCAGGATGGCGTGGGCGTTCATATAGGCCCCGTCAAACGCTTTCTCCGGCACCTCGACACCCGCCGCCCATTTTTTGTTTGCGGATGAGAAGCGCCCGTCGTAATCGTGCCGCTGAATATGGCGGGCCAGTATCATGTTCAACCGCTCGAAGCCATACTCATGAATTATCTTCATGGTGGCGATTTCCAGATTGTAATAATTGGTGCGGTAGCAACTGGCGCGGATGGCGTCGTCAATAGCCTGTGCGCAGGCATCGTTTGCCTTGCAGCTGTCGTGGTAGAACGCTTCCTCCTTGCGTTCTTCCGCTTCCTGAAACGGATAAGGATAGACAACCTTCGCCGGATCGGTGAGGACGGCAGTGTCCTCCAGCATAGCGGCAAAGAGCTCCCGGCAGAACAACCTCTCCTCGCGGCTGATTTCCATACCCAACTGCGTGTCCAAGTAGCGGCCACAAATGCCGGCCGCTTCCTCAATGCCATTGCTGGCGGCGGTATCCCGCCAGAAGTCCGTCCCGGTCTCGTAGTGCCTGTCGTTCACAACCCGCTTGACGCTGTCAGCGCCATAGACGATGCCCAGCCCCGAACCATTGTCCCAATCCACAAAGATGGTGCCTGCATCGTCCACAAGAGACACCGTCCCCTTATCGCCGGGCAATAGCGTGGTATGGGGGTCGTTCATGGATAGAAGTTCTACCCTCGTGCCTGCAGGATATCTCTCCCGCAGGCTGTCCACAGTCTCTCTCGACGGAAATCCATTGTTGCTCATGCGCTTTTCCTCCCGTTACTTTTCTGTTCGAAATCCAGCTTATAATTCACTTTGCCGCCATCATCCTCCAGCACAATCGCGGCGGCATATTGTTTGCCGGTGCGCGCGCTCTTCAAATCCGAAAAGAAAACACGCCCCTCGGAAAGGAGCGCGGCCGCAATCTTTTTGTCCAGTTTTTTCTCCTTCGCCTGCCAGAACCGCGAGTCCTTCCACAGCGCAAATTTGCAGGCGCGGCTGGAACAGAAAAAGCCTTTGCCGCTCTCGATGACGTCGGCCCCACAGCGCGGGCATTTGCCCACCACCGCGCCTTTGGGCCGCTCGGCGAACAGGGACGCGAACTCAGGCAGCGGCGCGGTGTGAGCGGTCACAAAGCCCTTGACAAGCGTCGCGATGCCGTCCATGAACGTCCCACCCGCGAGCTCTCCGCGCTCCACCTGTTTGAGTTTTTGCTCCCACTGCGCGGTGAGCAGCGGCGACTTGATCTCCTCCGGCAAAACGGCGATCAGGTTCGCGCCCTTTTGCGAAGGGATCAGCAGCTTCTTTTTGCGTTCCACAAAGCCGGTCTTGACCAGCTTCTCGATGATCCCTGCGCGGGTTGCAGGGGTGCCCAGGCCCTTGCGCTCGGCGTCGTCGGGCATCTCTTCCGCGCCTGCCGTTTCCATTGCGGCCAGCAGCAGGTCTTCGGTGTACCGTTTGGGCGGGGCCGTCTTGCCCTCGCGCACCGACGCGGCAACGGGGGAAAACACCTGTCCCTCGGATAGTTCAGGCAGGGCGCCCTCGTCCTGTTCATCGTCCGCATCGCTGCCTGCGCTCTTCTTTTTCAGCGCGGCACGGTACAGGGCCTCAAAGCCTTTCCAGCCCTCATGCAGAACGGTTTTGCCTTTCGTCGTAAATTGGAAGCCGCCGCACTCCAGCACAGCCTCGGCCGTTTCAAAAGTATGTGCTTCGCCCACAGCGCAGGCCAGCCGGACGATCAGCATGGTCAGGATATTCCGCTCCCCGGTGGGCAACGTGTCCCAATCCAGCCCCCGGACGGTGTTGGTGGGCAGGAGCGCGTGGTGGTCGGTCACCTTTCCATCGTCCACCACCAGGGACGGGTCGACGGAAACCGGTACCTTCGCGAAAGGCAGGCGCATGGCGGCCAGGTTGACGAGCTCGGCAAGCCCTGCGGCCATATCGCCCGTGATATAGTTCGAATCGGTGCGCGGATAGGTCATCAGCTTTTTTTCATACAATGATTGAGCATAGTCCAGTGTCTGCTGGGCGGTGTACCCCAGCAGGCGGTTGGCGTGCCGCTGGAGCGAGGTCAGGTCGTACAGTTTGGGCGGCGCCTCGATCTTCCGCTTTTTCTCCACCGACAGGACGGTGGCGTCCCCACCGTCGCAGGCGGCGCGGATGCTTTCGGCTTCCTCCGGGGTTCTCAGCTTTTCGCCGGAAACGGTGAAGGTGCCTGTGTCGATGATTGGTATATAGAACGGCTCCGGCGTAAAACTCTGAACAGCCGCCTCACGGGATACGATCATCGCAAGCGTCGGTGACTGGACGCGCCCCACATTGAGTGTGGACTCATACAGGATTGAGAAAAGGCGTGTGGCGTTGATTCCCGTCACCCAATCCGCCTGCGCCCGGCATAGTGCAGCGCCGAACAGGTTGGCGTAATCGGCGCCATCCCGCAGCTTCGCAAAGCCGTCCCGAATGGCGGCGTCCTCCATACTGGATATCCAGAGCCGCTCGGTGGGTTTCTGGCACCCGCAGTATTCGTACACAAGCCGAAAGATGAGCTCGCCCTCGCGTCCGGCGTCGCAGGCGTTGACAATAGACTCCACATCGTCCCGCTTCATGAGCGCGCGCAGGATTTCAAGCTGCTTTTTTCCACTATCGGACGGCGTATACTTCCACGCATCCGGCAGGATGGGCAGCGTGTCGTATGCCCAGCGTTTGTACTGTTCGCCGTACGCGGCGGGGCGGGCCAGTTCCACCAGGTGACCAAAGCACCAGGATACGATGTAGCTGCCACCGATAAAGCAGCCGTCGCCCCGTTCATTCGCGCCCAGCACACCGGCCAGGGATTTCGACACCGAGGGCTTTTCAGCAATCACAAGTTTCAAAGTGTTCTCCTCCTTATTTGTTGGCATAAAAAAACGCGAGGGCAACTGCCTTCGCGTTTTTGCTTGGTTGTTGGTTTTACAGCCCCAGCGGGATCTCCCGAACCTGGATCCTTTGCAAATGAGCCATGCGGATCGCCGATACCGTCCCGCCCGCCTCGCGGCCATCGAATACCACAATCATGCGTGAGGATCGCCGCAATTGCTCCTTGTGGTTAACGCTGTCGCTATTTTTTGTGCGCCTCTCACCGCTGAACTGGACATCCGCACAGGCGAGAAGCAACGGCCGGGCCGTTTCGTTCTCCATCAGTTCTTCGCGCATATCATTGTAGGGCAAGACCGCCTCCAGCCGGATGTCGGCAATTTCCTGCTGAAGCTGCGCGACGGTATAGGCAAAGAGCAGGCCGGTTCCCTCCATAAAGTTCGTCAGGAAACAGGTATAGCCATCCGCGGCCGCTTGCCTGACCTCTCGCTCCAGCGCCTCTTGGATTTCTTCCATTTCGCCGGACGGCAAATCCCGGTGGCCCGCAACACAACAAGTTATTTCTTTCATAAATTTTACGCTCCTGGTTTGTGGCATTAAAAGCCGCGTTTTTTCAATGATACGGTATAAGATGCCGCCGGTCAAGCGAAACACGGTATTTAATGCCGCGATAAGGCGAAATGTGCGGCATATAATGTAATCAAAGGGGGTGACGCACCCATGTATGAAGATTATACACAAGAACGCATTGCAAAACTACGGGTAATAAAAGGTGACTCCGCGCGCGATATGTCGCTGTCGCTGGGGCAAAACGATACATATATCAATAAGATAGAAAACAAAAAGGCATTGCCATCATTGCAAGGTCTATTCTATATTTGCGAATATCTCGGTATCACACCGCGAGATTTTTTTGATGAGGACAATCCGAGTCCAGCCAAGTTGGATGGCATCATTGATGATTTGAAAGCATTGGATGATGAAGCCCTCACACACATAGCAGGCGTGATCAGGGAGATGCGCGGCAAGAAATAGTGGGAGCATGCCGGCCGCGAGGCCGTGTTTTTTTGCACCATCCCAAAGCCCCTCAAGGCACGGCACAATTCCGTGCCTTTTCCTAATATATAGTGTATAGTTGAAAGTGAAATGTTGATAGTTTCCGTGCCGCTTTAAAAGCGAAGAATTGAGCCTATGCACTGTCCACTATCCACTGCTTTCTTTATCATCCCCGGAGCCGGAACCACCCTCAGTGGCGTCCGGCTGCTCTTTCGGGGGATACGGCGTCTGAACGCACATCCAGCCCATGCCGGCCTCCGTTCTTCACAACAGAAAAAGCGCGGAACCACAGGGGTTCCGCGTGGCGATGGTTTTATTCACAGATTTCAATATCCCTGATCTCCCCGGCGCGGTAGGTGTATTCGCCGTCGCTGCCCGAAATGGTGATACGATTTTCGGTGATCGCCTCAATCTCGCCCTTGTGGTAGGTGCCGTCGTGGAAGATGAGTCTTGCGATGCTGCCGATGGGGATGACCTTCTCGCCCTGTTCGCACTGCGCGATGTATGTAGATATGACCTGTATTTTCATATACTCACCTTGTCGGCAATGCCGCTGCGTTCACTGCCTGCGGTATTTTTTCTTTTGGCCAATTCACGCCTGCAAGCAGTAATCCGTCCTTTTTGTCCCTGTGGGAACGCCTCCATGTGCGCAATCGCTTCGTAAAGCTGGGCATCCGTCGCCCGGCGTAAATAGGACGGATAGTTTACATCGGTTGCTGGCACACCACATAGTCCACCACGAACCAGTCGCTCTCCCTCATCCACATCACCGTCCTCATAAAACACGTTCACGCTGTGAATTAGTTCCGCGTCGGCCAGAGCCTCGGCCCGTTCGTATTTGGCGTCCTGCTCATCGCCGGTCGGAGCAGGCGCGTCCTCCTTGGGATTTTTATGGGAACTGTCGCCCGACAGGTTGGCAAGCAGGATTTTCCGTGCCTGTTTGTATTCCTCGCCGATGAAACCCAGCTTCAAGAGAAAGCAGCGCATGGCGTACTTCTCGGAGCCATCGTAGGGTTTTTCGTTCAGGACCACACGTTTTTGCCGGATGGCCGTATCGCGCAAAGTGCAAACAAAGAAGGACCACGCGGCAATCGAATCGGCATCTATGCCCAGCCTGAACCACTGGAACGACACCTTGCCATCCTCAATGATGACCGGCAGGGTGTTCGCGCCACCGGCAAGATTTTCGCCCAGTGCGGCGCGGATCAGAGGGGCCTTGCCCAAAACCAGCTTGCGCAGGTTTTCCGTAGCCAGTTCATCCATGCCCTCTGCGGGCAGGTCGATGGCAAAAGCGCCGTCCAGTTCTGTGCCGGCGACCCCAACCGTTTCCTCCTGAGTGTCCGAATTGGCCTCACCGGCAATGAAATCCGGCGCATCCACGGGGACGAAGCCGCGCTCCTCCAGCGCCGAAATCAGGGTGGAAACATCCTCCTGCCCGCCGCACTCCAGCGTCCCGTCCTTCGTGACTGTGTAGCCGCCGATGGAGTACATGAAGCCGGGCGCGCCCATGTACTTGGGTTTGATGCCGACGACTTCGCCGATTGTCGTGACAAGGGCCTTGCGCTGCTCTCCTGTTTTGTTAAAATGAATGCTCAACATATACAAATCCGCCTTTCAAAGTGTTCCCGCTCATCGGGTTTGTGTGATGTTAACTCTGTTCGGCGGGTTGTACAAGGCCCTTTGCAAAAGTATTTATCACAAAGTTTGCAGCGGAAAACTGTTGCTTTACATTGTATCCAAACTCGCCCAATCCCGCATCAGGCACAGGCGCGGTTCATCCGCGCTCGGGGTAATGCTACGGGGGCATTCGCTGTATATGGTGCGCCCATCGTCAATCCTCATGTTGAACGCCCGGTAAAAGCGAAGCTCGATATCGTCCATCATGTGCAGCATATCCACAAACGTGCAGAGTTGGGAAAATGAGAGGTCGTCCGCTTTCACGTCAATGTTTAACGCAAGCGCCTCCATCGCCCGGTAAAGCTGCACCACCGTGTGGTAAGGACGGCGCGTCGATTTGTTGATGGAGTGAAGGAAAGCGTCCCACCCAATCCCCGTGTCTTTGTCCGGGGTTTTGCTTTGGCTTGACGCAAGGTTCGCGGTATAGAGCCGCCAGGTAAACTCGGCGGCCTTGTCGCCGCTCATGGTATGGTTGAATCGGATCAGGGAACGGTAAAAATGGACAAAGCCACCGATGGAAAAGTGTTTCATGCGATTTCCTCCAATAAATGTGGCGCGGGGGCCGAAGCCCCCGCGTCCATCGCTGTGTTGTAAAATCATTCGGCCGGAACCAGCCTGCCCATAACAATGAAGCGGTCTCTGCCGTTCTTGATGCAGGTGGAAAGGGTAAGCACTTGATCTCCCGCTCCCACCGTAACATCGGTTTCGACCAGAGATCGCTCCGCCGCTGCTTCCAGCCATGCGGAGTAGGCCGCGTCATCCTCCCAGCTGATTCGCCAGGGGGATGTGTCGGTGCCAGCTTCGCCGGGGCTTGCCACAAACGCGGCGAACACCTCTACGATGTAGCCGCCGTTCGGCGTCGCCAGCAGCATGTCGGGGTGGGCGTCGTAGTAATCCTGCTCCTGGTACCCGATGAGCTCGGAGAACATGGAGCCGTCCAGCAAGTTATGCCCATAGATAATGGTGTTTTTGTCGGTAAACGGCGCATTCTCGTAATCGATGAACAAGCACCCGGCCTTGTTGCGGGCGCCGTCATACAGCCGTTTGAGATAGTAGCTGTTGTCTTCTGCCTGCGCCACAGGGTAGCTTATGCCTGTGCCCTCGCAGACCAGCCACGCCCGGATATCGAGGTTCACCTCCAGCAGCGCGTCGAAGTCGATAGAGGGCAGACGGGAACCCGCACCCAGGGGGGCGGCGAATGCCGCCCCTTCCTCCTGGGGTTCTTCATTCTCCTGTTTATCCTGCTCACGCGGCTCCTGCTCTTGCACAGGTTCCTTCTGCATCACATGGTCGGCCAGCTTGCCGTATGCCGCCGCGCTCTCGGTGTATTGCCCGGCCTCCTGCGCCAGCATGTAGCCGCTGGCGGCGATGAGCGCCACGCACAGGGCCAGAGCCACGGCCGCAACCATGCGTCGCTTACCCTTTTTCCTGCGCAGGTGCATGTACACCCCAAAGGATGCCGTGCCG
>JAJDHD010000053.1 GCA_030266015.1 Christensenellaceae bacterium OttesenSCG-928-K19
TTCGGTTTATGCTATTTGATATTTTCAAGAGCAAGGTAATTGTAGCAGTGGAGTTGGTTGTGCCAGAAGAGAAACAAAAAACGAATCACGCATATTGGGTGAACGATTACTAAGTTTTTATTCTAACTGTGTAAATGCTCCATGGCTTATCCATCCTGCGGATCCCAGAAGTTATAGTTTGCAGTGGGAGCGGATTGCGTGGCAGAGGTTATGGAGTCCGCAGATGCGCTGGCTTTTCCAATCACAATGGCGCAAAGCAGGGATAGGTTACCAGCCGCTGGTATTTCCTTTGATCCGGTGTCAAGGCTGTACGTTCCAATTGTATGCCGGAAATCGGAGGATCCGTCTTTGCTGGTAAGGTATTTTTCAATGTCCCATCCGTTTTCCTGTATCAGGTCGAATTGCCCGCTATGGGTAATGTCTATCACGCCATTTACTGGCAGATTCAGGGCTGCGTACAGATGTGTCTTGTATCCCAGCGAATTTGCCGCAATTGTTAAATATCCTGTCGCGCTACCTGTATCAAAGATGCCATAATAGGATTGCTGGTACCAATCATTATAAGGCTCTGTGTGGTATTCTTGCAGGCGGACTGTATCGGCCAGCACAAGAATCGTCACAGTGCCCGGCGTGGCAGTATCGTTTCCCAATCCGTTCAGTAGGGCGGTTTGCTCCTCGTAATCGCGAATTACAATAAAATGCGCAGGTGATACCATATGCGATGAAGCAGCCACCATGGCAAAATCCAACATGCGGGTCAATTCGTCATCGGATGGCGCGGAGTCCTCGTCGGAAGAAAAATTGCCGGAACTCATGCCTTTAAAAATTGCAGGGTTATTTTCGTAGGCGCCTAAAAAACCGGCCAGTTGTTTTTCACTATCTGTAAAATCATCAGGCGCATCATGCCCGGCGGCTTGGCAACCGAAGCTAAAGAGCAGCAGTAATGCAATAAGCGTGCAAAGCAAGGATTTTTTTATTGACGTGTTAAGCATAATGAGCCCTCCCGGAGCATGCATATAAATTTTCATAATAATACTGGTGCTGGAGCGGCATAAACAACCGCTAATCACAGTAGTAGATTATTATTTTTCCTGTAGCCGCATATAGAATAATTGAGCCGTGGTGATTTCAGCCCAGCTGTAATTGCTCATATATTCACAGAAAAAGCTATTCAGGCTGGTGGTGTCACCGTTTAGGAAATCATAGTAATCACACTCAACCTTGCTGACGTCTAATGCAATGTAATTTCTTCGTTTGATAATGATGTCGTCAATCCCGGCTTCCCGTAGAGCCTTCATCAAGAGGGACACAACGGTCTGCACCTGTTTTTGCAAAGAACGTGTGTAGCTCTGTTCTTCCCAAAGAACAGAGCCAATCTCGGCAATCGAAACGCCTTCGCCGCGCCGGTCTACCAGATAAGCGAGCAATTCCTTAGACCGGGAGCGGTTCAGGACAAATGGCTCCCCATCAATAAAAACCTCAAAGGCGCCAAAGCATTTCATTCGAACCCGTTTAGGCGGGGTGATCGGTTTTGGCGGATGCCGCAGGTTTTCAAGCTCCGTTTGCACTGCTTCCTTTGTTGCAGGTTTCATGATATATCCAGAAACATGCATGGATAATGCGTTTCCCATATAGTCGGAATATGCTGTTACAAATATGATGTTAGTTGCCGGATTGATTTGCTTTAGCTGCAATGCGAGCTCCAGCCCGGACATGTCAAACATTTTGATATCCAGGAAGGCGATATCTACTGTTGCACCTTTGGCATAGTCCAATGCCTCTTTTGCAACCGAAAAACAGGTAAGCGTTTCATTGGGAACGGCGTCTTCAATCGCTTTCGCAAGGCAACGCAATGCAGGACGCTCATCATCTACCGCGATAATATTCATGCTCGGTTGTCCTTTTTTATTTAACAGCATTTGTTTTGTAATGGCCGATAATACGGGAACGACCATCCCTTGGCTGTAAGCTACAGGTAAGGGTACGGGGCAGTTTCCAAAAGCTGTGGCCTGTGTGCGCTGGGGCTTTTCCTGTTCATAGTATAAAGATACAATATTTTCCCGGTGTGCGCAAACAGCCTGGAGACGCACAAAGATAATCTGGTGCGTACATAAATAGTATAGGGCCTAAAGCACATAGAATGAACATAACGAAACAAGAAGAGCTGCATGGCGCGGTGTCTTTGCAGGAGATGAATAAATAGCTGGGGAGGGCTAGTCGCACAAAAACAAGGCAACAAATAAATTGTATGTTCATGCGATGTCCATTGGTAATTATAATAAAGATAAGTGGGTATATGGTAGCGCATTGTTGGAGTCAAGGCCTGGATTTTCCAGCTCTGTGGCAACGTATTTGGTGTTGCCGGTGCGAGGGGAAGGGTATGGATCGGGAACAAAAAAGATTTCTTGAAGAAATATATGACCAATATTACTCTAAAGTATATAACTATATTTTTTATCGTGTATTAAACGTGGGTTTGACAGATGAACTTGTGCGCGATATTTTCATAAAGCTTGTTGAAAGCCACCACATGCCCAGTCCTAATATCAGCTTTTCTTCGTGGATATTCACCATTGCGCGCAACCTTCTTTTTGAACGGCTGCAAAAAAACATTTTGGCGCAGGGTGATATGCCCAAAGAAGCCACAGTCTTTCAAAATGAGGAGCCGCGAAAAATATATGCCATACTGAAACACCTGAATGAGCGCGAACGATCGGTACTGGCCCTGCGTTTTTGGTGGAAGCTGCCATATACAGAGATAGGCAAGCATCTCGGCTTGTCGAAAAATAATGTCAGTACAATACTGGCGCATACAATAAAAAAATGTCGTCGGTTTTCTGGAACACAATGTCTAAACTAAGATTCGGCGTTGTATGGCTGCCCAGAAAGGTAATTTGAATGAAACGCGATGTAGGAGAACAGGAAGCTATGAGATGCCGATTGCTTGCGTGTGATTTTGGTGCATCGAGCAAAAGCCAGATCAAAGAGAAAATCATACAGGTGTTGCGAGACAACTCCATGTCGAGTGCCGCGACCCAAAATATTGATGACGCGCCTGAAAGGGCAAGCGAGAGCACGAACAAGAACAACAAGGTGACGGATACCAAGGAGAACCAGCCGCAGGCAGGATATGCTCGCCATTCACTTTAACCGGTTTATTGTACATAAGTGCCAGGCAACCGGTGTTGTAATGAGTGTGTGAATGCGCCAGCCAGCCATGCAGGAATAATGCTGCCGGCATAGTATATGTCGGGTTTTTATCAAGACGATGGGAAACCGGGTAACAGCCAATTAAATGCTTTTTCGGTGGACATTTTTGTGGGAACCCATCTTGTGGCACTGATTGCCGTTTTGGCAGGAGGTGTTTTTTATATTCTGTTTTTCGCAGGCGGCAGGCGAGTTGACAGACTGTGCGCGATTACATTTTTGGATGGAAATGTGAAACAAACCGATGTTAAAATCATTTGCAATCTTTATTCAAATACGCCACAATATGGGTAGAGATACCAGCAAATGCTGGATGGATTCCAGAGAAGGGCAAAATGGAGGAACCTGCGGTTGCGTGATGCATATATGATTAGCACTGGCCTGTATATAAGCGCCATTATTATTTCATTGGTTTTACTTGCAGCTACGCAGCTGGGCCGCGGCTTTAGGCAACGGGTTTTTCATTGGTTCTTTTATCTGGTGTTGTTCAATTTGCTGGGTATTGCCGGCGAAGCGGTAGTCGGTATTCTGTCGGGGTATACCGGCCATGCGGTTTATGTCGCAATCAAAATAGCGGATTTTTTTGCTTATACCATTGGCGCGGGTTCAACAATTGTATTTGCCCTGTATGTGTATGAGTATTTGAAAACAAAAACCAATATAGCCAAGACCCCGGTATATATTGTGTATGTGCTAAGCGCCATAACTGTGCTGCTGGCGGCAATCGCACAATTTAACGATCAGTTTGCATGGCTGGATGAAAATAATTACTATCATCAGGGTGGGCTTCTCTGGCTAACATACCTGCCTACGATTTTGGCATTTTTGACCTTTGCCATAGTTACACTGCGCCATATAAAAGCCCTAAAGCCACGCGAGTGGATCGTGTTGCTTGTATATATGGTAATGCCTACAATGTGCTATGTGATAGAATGGCTGAACGAAGATATATGGTTGACACACTTTGGTTATGCGATCACCACGCTATTGATTTATACAACCATACAGGTTGATTTGATGCAGGAGATAAAAGAACAGCGTGCGGAACTGATGGAAAGTCGGATTTCTGTGATGCTTAGCCAGATACAGCCACACTTTTTGTATAATACACTGACTGCAATCAGCGATCTTTGCAGTGACAATCCAAAGGCTAGCGAAGCGTTGGTAACATTCTCAACATATCTGCGCGGAAACCTTAATACCCTTACCATGAAAGGGTTAATCCCGTTCGAAAAAGAGCTGGAGCATGTAGAGCAGTATTTGCGGTTGGAGCAATTACGTTTTGAGGAGCGGCTGCAAATTGAGTATGACATACAAGCAACAGCGTTTATGATGCCTGCGCTAATACTTCAGCCTATTGTGGAAAATGCCGTGTTACATGGCGTAACGCAAATACGGGAGGGAGGAAAGGTGCGGATACGTGTGGAAGAAACTGAAAGTAGCTTTCGTATCGCGGTTGAGGATAATGGAGCGGGGTTTGAACCTGGCGTGCCATTAGAAGATGCGCGTGGCCACATGGGTATAGCCAATGTGCGCGCGCGGCTTAGTGCCATGTGTAATGGGCTATTGGTGATAGAAAGCGCGCCAGGAGAGGGGACGACAGCTATCATAGAAATCCCAAAGGGTAAGCAAAGGTAGGCGTTTTCAATTCGGTGTGTTCGCAAGCGCGGATATCCATATTGGATAGAATATCTTCTTAGAAAACTGGCGCCAGGCCAGCTTTTGTTTTTTTCACAGGCAACATGTTGGTGCGGGAGTTATGTTATTTGGAATGCTCTTTTCGATAGCTTCGCACCCGTATCATTATGGCAAGCACCACAACGCAAACGGTCAAAAGCAACATCCATAGCCCCAGGTTGCTATCGTCAGAGGTTTTGGCACCAGATCCCTTTTCGCTGTTTTCAATGGTAAGCGCCAGCTCCGCCGTCTTTTTCCAGTTTTTAACCGTAAGTGTTGTTCGGTCAACTCCGTCAATGAAAACGCTCTTATCACCAGAGGTGCTAACAATTTTCCCCAGAGTATTCACTTCAAAACGTATCTCCCCATCATGGGGGATCAGGTATCCATCGGGTGCTTTTGTTTCAACAAGCGTATATGTTCCGGCATAGCCTTCTTGCGGCAAGGCTATAGCCGCCCGGCCGTCAGCGTCTGTCACGAGGCGTTCCTGCTGCCCATCGGGGCGTGTCAGGGTGAACTCCGCGCCCGGCAGCATGTTGCCTTTTTCTTCTGCATCCTGCTTGCAAAGCGTCAGTGCGTCATAGGTCTCCCCGGCCTCATTATATAGTGTCGCAGTTATGGTTTTTTGCGCACCGGTATATTCGATGATATAACCTTCTTCTTCGCCGCCCGTACCCACAAATTCCAGCTTGCCAGCCGCATTGCTGTGCACGTGCAGTGTATACTGGTTATCCTTGTTTTTCTCGTATCCTGCCGGGGCTTTTGTCTCCATCAGCACAATATCCCAATCACCTTCCACGCCGTATACAAAGCTGTCTGGCCGGAACATTGCGCTTTGCATGGTATCTGTAAATACGATATCCTTGCCATATACATCCTGGAGTGGGCGGGATATGTCTGCATCGCCATCACTGCCTGCATAATATGCTTTAAACTCGTAGCCGCGGAGCGCGTCGTCCGTCGTAGCATCCGCTTTGCGGACAGTTAGCCGAAGTGGTATCGTAGAAAGTGTACTGAATGTACCGATACTGTTTTCTATCGTCTCTCCATACTCCCAGTTTTTATACTTCACCTTGAATACCGCATAATACAGTTCGCCCGGCCGTGTTGCACGCAGCGTGTTTGCAAAGGTCAGTTTGTTTCCGCTGATGGTTGCCGACATAGCCAGCGGCGCGGGGATGGGGGCTTTTTCCACGATCTCGTTTCCGTTCATTTCGTATTCGAATCCGGACACTTCCACTTTATTGTCAACAAAACAGTCGAATTGTTCAACCGGTATCACATCTTCCACGCTAATTAGCCCTTGCCTGAAATGATATAGGCTGCGGAACCGAAGCCTATATGTAACGACGATATTGCCATCCTCATCTGGAATGGCATCCAGTATTGTTGGAGCGGTGACAAAGGGATCATTGTCACCCAACCGCGCATGTTTTTGTATCACAGATATACCACCAGCCGCCGACCACAATATCGTGCCGCTTTCCTCTGCATTATGTTCCTGTCCATTTCCTTTCATGGAAATAGAGTTTTTCATCGGTTCAAAGCTTAAATTGTCGCTATCCAGCATTACGATTGCTGTAATTTTATATGCGCATTCCGTATTTTGTTCTGTGGCGCTCGCACCCGGCGGTTGTCTAAATGATAAAGTCAGCTTGCCGCCATCCGGTGACATGTCGGCATAAAGCCCCGCATTCTTTGCGGTTATACCGGCCGCGGTTGTGCTAGGCCGCAGGTAATTTGTGTTCAGATTGCCGTCGTCTGTTGAGTTGTTAAATATCACATCATGCTCGGCATAAGCCCCGGGCGCGTAGCTGATGACCGGATCGCCGGTGCCATCAGGGTTTGGCACTCGTTCAATCGCTTCGTATTTTTTGATCCGGATTGCGGAATAAGTATTACTGGCAGGAAAGGAAACGAATTTCAAGCCTCTTGGCAACTCATCTTCCAACGTAAATCCTTTTGTATCCAGCAATCCCTCTCGGTTGACCCATATTTCATAGATCATATAATTGTTTTGGTTTGAAATGATCCCGTTATCCGGCAAGGGGACTGCATTCAACGTGTCCTTCAGATACCCGGGCAATGTCCAGTTGTCAAACAGGTTGGTAAGATTAATCTCCGATGTTGCCATGCGGCGCTTCGTCAGTTCGGTATAGGATTCCGTCGCTTCTTTGTTGCGCTTTGATTTGATAAAAAAGTAGTCGAAGTCATCCTCGTCCTGCAAGTTTCCCACGCCGTCATTTAATCTTGCCCGCTCACTGATTCTAGTGTGCTTTTCCTTGCCAGCATCTGTAATGGGATAAACAGTGCTATTGTCAAGATTGCTGACAAGGTCGTTATATGGGGTGTCATCCGGCCAGGAGTCAATATCATCTGCTTGGAGCGATTCGTTTTCGTCCAGGAAGGATGAAATCTCCCCCGCTACATAGAAATGGCTGATATCAATTCCCGTTCCACTGGCGGCATCATATTCCGATTCCTCTACCTTCAGGAACAGGTATACTTTTTTTACTTCGCCCGGTTCAATTGTTCCGCTGAGGGTTGTCTTATATTTTGTGATATCACTCCACATGGCGGTGTGCGTGCTTTGCGATACAGTACCATCTACCGTCCATGTGCTGCCGTTGCCTGTTGCTGGAAGGGCGTACGCGTGACCGCCAAAATCATTAAAGGTAGCAAGGGAATAGCCTTTGGGTACATAAGCGTGCACTTGTACGTTTGAAGCTTTCTTCCCCTGGTTTGTTATCGTATACTCCACTGCAATATAAGTATCTTTCAGCACCTCCAGTGTTTCCACGGTGTTCTTTGCATACGCGGTTACTTGGCGGTCTTTTCCAAAGGCGTAAGGGATGTTTGTTTGCAGCGCAAGGTCATAATCGCCCAGCCAACCGGGCGCGTCGCTTTTTCCCGGGCCGGGGGTAGCGCCGTTTGTCTGCTCCACTGTAAATTCATTTTGACGGTCGGCATGGTTGAGGTTTGTCGCTTCGCCAATAATATAAGTTACCAAACGGCTATCGTTACTGGCCGGATACAGAGGCGCGAGGACATGCGGCGGGCTGAACGTATGGGAATATACGCCGCCGCCATCCGCTGTCCATGGCAACTCTACTGCATCTGGGTGCCGTAGCGTATTTGCCGCCACAAGGGAAATAATACTGTTTGTCTCCAAATAAATATTGGTGGAAGAATTAAAATAGCTGTAACCGGAGGGCATGGTGTCCTTGATTGCGTCAAGTTTCAGTTCGACACTTTCGTTCATGTTGTTCGTAATCAACGTAAATACAACGAGGTCGCCCGGCGCGACCATGGGAATACCATTCGCACCTTGTGGCCGTTCTCTGTAAAGAGGGGTGCCGGTGCTATTGTAGTTTGCATCTACAAGTTCATATACTTTGTGGATGTTTTTTGAAAGCGATGCGGGGTTTACCACGGGATTCTGGTCGATATCAACCTCTATTTCCACTTCCTTGTACTGTGCGTCCTCGTCATCTTTATATTCAATAACAGTCTGGGTTCCGTCTTCCTCCAGCAATGGGACAAGCTGCCGGGTGAAGGAGCAGGAGACGGATGCGAGTTGCTCATTCGCAAAATACGTTTTTGTAGCGGCGGCATTATTGAGCTGCAATTTA
The DNA here is from genome assembly GCA_030266015.1 of Christensenellaceae bacterium OttesenSCG-928-K19. GTDB lineage: Bacteria > Bacillota > Clostridia > Christensenellales > Christensenellaceae > UBA5399. The sequence goes on from JAJDHD010000053.1 coordinate 8,517, forward strand.
TAGCCTAAGTAACTCGGATTGCCAGGACGGTCATATGACATATCACGAACCAGATAGTCTGTGCGGAATATTTTTTCGCCTGCTGCTCCCGGTACACTGGGATTTACAATGTTGATATTTGTTCCATCCATGTTGGCAAAAATATCTTCACGAATCAGAATGTGAAATTCCGCATTGTCCAAGATATCGGGATGGTAGCTTTGTACAGAAATCGTCAACTCGAACTCTATTGTGTCATTTGGCCCCAGTTCCTCCGCTGGGCCACCGCCCAGCTTTCCCACCGTTACCTCATAAGTATATGACCCGTTTGCCATGGGGAGTAATTCCTGCGAGGCGATTTCTGACTGCACGATAAGATTGGATAAACCTTCTCCCTGTGGAAGGGGTAGGGTCTCTGCCGGAATGTCATCCCAGGCCTCTGGCACTACATCTTCCCCGGGGGTGTCATCGTTTGCTTCGGGAATGGCTTCATCGATGGGCAGCTCTTCTGTCGTCTCTGCTATCGGCATGTATGGGTTGCCATCTTCTGGCTGCATCTCTTGCTCTGCTGCCACCGCGGGAACGATATACAATGATGCCAATGTAAATAAAACTACAAACAGTAAAATTGCAATACTGCCACTTTTCTTTCTTTTCAAAACGGATACCCCCTCAGATGTTGTTTTTGCGAATAAACAACATTATGCATTACGATATCGTAAAAAGGGTGGATTTAAAAAGCCATATATGCATAAGTTGCGCATACATGGCGTTAAGTTGCGTTTTTTAGCAAATAAGTTACGTCTCTTTTATTCCGTATTATTCATCATGGTATTTGCGGATTACTTCGTTGAATTTTCGTGCCGTCTTTCTGTCGCGGTAAAATACAATTGCCGCAACAATTGCGTATACGACCAATGTTCCTGCCACAACCAGCATGATCCAGCCTGTTTCGTGCGGCAGCAACCAGCCCCAATATAGGATTAGGCTAACCACAAGGGTAATCATAGCGGCAAGGTGGATTATCATGCGTATCCGAACCTGTTTTACGGTAAGCTCTTTTTTAGAGTAAAAGATAAAAAACAACGCATCTCCAGCAAAAACAAGAAACAGCATTTGCCCCAGCTTTTTTATAGTGAGTAGGGCATCTGGCATAAAAGCAATATGGAACAGGAACAAGCCCACTGTAAGGCCAGTTATGCCGATGCAAAATGCAATTACCATGATTTGTAGTATTTCCTTGAGTGTCATGCTTGCATTCCCCTATATGCCGAATTTTTCTTTTAGTGAAGACACATATTGACGAGAGATAATGATTCTTTCCCCGTTATCCAGCAATGCCTCAAACCGTCCATTGATTGCAGGCCGCAACGACTTGATTTTTTTCAGGTTTAATACAACCGATTTCGATATTCTTTGAAAATTGAAACCCAATTCATCATCCAATTCATAAAGGCGTTGCTTCAATTCAAATACTTTCTCATTCGTATATAAGAATGTTTTGCCGTCAACCGCTTCGATATAAAAAATTTCTTCCAGCCGAACTCTACAAATTTCCTGCTCGCTATAAGCAAACAAAGGCTCCTGGGATTTAATTGCGGCAATGATGCGAGCAATTTCAGGGCTTACTTGGTTACATCTTATAATGATATGCTCTTCGGTTTCACTTGGAAGATCTTCGATAATAATTTTCATATTGGTTTGTTAAACAAAACCCCGCTTTCAATTCCGAAAAAATGAGCTATTAGCAATCCGTTTGATTTGTCATATCTTATGTTCTGATTGTTTTGCCAGCATTTGTATTATATCAGAATTTACATTTGTTTCAATGTAAATATTTACAATCACGTAATGCTTCTGCTCAGGTAAAAAGAGAAGAGGATGTCAGTTTAATAGTTTTCTGTTGACAAACCTCGGAGGAGGATACGCTATATGGCAAAAATCCGGGAGGTGAGGCTTGCTTGACAGCAATGGTATTGCGTGATACTATATACTGGTAACTAGCAATACTATATAGGTGGCTGGCTGTCAAAAAAGGAGAGGAAGCATGGAGAATATAACAGAAATGCTTAAGGGGGTGCTGGAAGGCTGTGTGCTGGAGATTATTAGCCGCGGGGAAACGTATGGCTACGAAATTACGCGACGGCTGAATGCTATGGGATTTACGGATGTTGTGGATGGAACGGTTTACACCATACTGGTACGACTTGAGAAAAACAAGCTTGTGGATATAGAAAAAAAGCCATCTGATATTGGCCCCCCACGCAAATTTTATACGCTCAACAAATCGGGGAATGAGGAATTGCACAGGTTTTGGGATAAGTGGGAATTTATTGCCACAAAGATCAATCAATTAAAGGAGGAACAGTAAGATGTCCGATTTTTTCGACAACTATTTCAATGTTAAAAAGATTATAAAAAGCAAACGTGAGTATAAGGAGCACATGGCAAGGGTTGAGGCGTTGCCCAAGGATTATCAGTATGTCTTCAAGAAAATCCAGAGTCATATGTGGATGTTTGCTGCAGGGAATGGTTATGACATGATGAAGATTCATTATGATCTGATTGAATTGTTTGAATCCGGTGCGGCGGAGGGGAAGCATGTTTTAGAGATTACCGGAGAAGATGTGGCGGCATTTTGCGATGAGCTTTTGCGCAACGCTGAAACCTATACTGATAATTGGCGTGAAAAACTTAACGGGGATATTCGGAAAAAATTTGGGAAAGAGAAGGAGTTAAAATGACAGACGCCGCAATTCGAGTATCCGCTCATATTCCTACCGTTTATCAGTTCGGCATTTGTGCCGACTGAAACCATGCCCGCTGCGATCCGCGCTTTTGCGGAAAACCAGCCGGTGACACCTATCGTAAATACTGTGCGGGCACTGTTGTATGCTGAGCCTGTAGGATATGACATATGGATTGCTCTTATATGGTGTGCAGGAATTGCGGTAGTGGCATATGTTTTTGCGATGAGGAAGTATATGAAAATTTAGCTATGTGATAAGTGCAATAGCCAACTGAAGCGTTCCGGAGGAAAAGGTTGATAGGCATACAGGCAGAGGATAAGAATACATTATAACTGCATCGAGGCCATAACGAACCAGTTTTTCCAGAACAGGACAATCCGTTAAAGGATGAAAATAGAATTGAAACAGAATTACAGCGGGTACATAATGTAAAGTATTGTGCTTCATGATGGGGTTCTGCAGTATAATATGGAATTGACAATACAGGGTCTAGCACTCCAAACGATTCTTACCATTCTTTTTTGCGAGATACAGCAACTTATCACAGCGAGTCAGCAGGTCATGCGCGCTTTCTCCGGGGATAAATTCTGCCATACCAATACTGACAGTTGCCGACAGCGTGTGTCCATCTACTTCTATTGTGGTTTGTTCAATTTGTTGGCGAACGCGCTCCAGTATGTTGCGCCCGCTTTCCAAATCAACACCGGTAAAAAGCATGAAAAATTCTTCGCCACCGTATCGCGCAGCCAAATCGGAACTGCGTCGGATGTAGGAGGCGATGGTGTGTGCCGTTGTGGCTAACACCTTATCTCCGACTGGATGACCATAAGTATCGTTAACATTTTTGAAATTATCAAGGTCCAGCATCGCACAGCATAAAGGTTGTGTGTTTTTTTGACATTCCTCAACAATTTCTGACATTTTTTCATCAAGATAGCGCCGGTTAAATAATCCGGTCATCGCGTCGGTTGTGGCCAGCTTGTTTAAACTTTGAATCACACTGGTAACCTTATCTACACGGGAATGATCGCGGATATCAACGGTCATCGAATCGGAAATATCTTTGACCAATTCGGCGACCACCTGATCACCATTAACGGTAATAGGGACAGATAGAATAAGCAACACCTTACCGTTTGAATACTCAAGTTTTACCATTGTTTTATTACTGTAAAAGGCACGGATGGAAGTGCAATTTTGGCAGCGTTCATCAGTGCCGAATACATCACAACAACTCACACCGGTTTTTTTGATACCTGACGAGCGATCGAATTCCAAAAGCTCGCCGCGTTGGGGATCTACCAAACGGATGATGTCGTAAATATGCAGGAAATTATCTTGTGATTCTAGCAGCGCGTATAACGGATTCAATTGAAGTGCCCCCTTATGTTTTAGTACTTACGACTTTGCATAGAATGGGCAGCCGTGTTAAGCACGTGATGGTTATTTCTAAATATGCATATTAATGGCATGGCGCATTTATGTTTTTTTATGTTACCACACGAATAGTTTTCAAGCAACACCGTAAAACACATAAAGTGGCGAAGTTTGACATAGCAGATATTGTGCTGTTGGATATGTGTTAATAGCTTTGATAATTGTAATATTATTATATTGACAAAGTTAGGCTGTGTGATTAAGTCACAGAGATTGAAGTGTATTTTTCGTATAATGCATACATAATCAAAACAAGGAGAAGAAAGTTATGTCTGCAATGAAAATAACAAAAGATAATTTTGAAAGAGAGGTGCTGCAATCAGACAAGCCGGTATTGCTGGATTTTTGGGCGTCATGGTGTGGCCCCTGTCAGATGGTTGGCCCGATTATTGATTCTATCGCAGAGGAGACCGCGGATGCTAAAATTGGTAAAATCAACGTGGATGAGCAGCAAGAACTGGCACAAAGATTTAATGTGATGAGCATACCTACCCTGGTCGTTGTTAAGGATGGAAACGTAGTGCAAAGCACAGTTGGCGCTAAACCCAAGGATGAGATTTTAGCCATGCTTGACGCATGAAAAGTAGGGAGGTATTCTTATCATTTGTTTTTTGCTTGAGTTAGCTCTAACAAAGCGGGTTTGTTGGTTATTTTCAGGCCACCGCGGTGAAGCTCAACAACGCCCTCGCTCTCAAAGTATTTGAGCATTCGGGAAACGACTTCCCGTGCGCTGCCAATATACCTGGCAATTTGTTCATGTGTCAGTGTGAGGTTATCTTCGCCGGTTTTTGAAGTTTCATCCAGAAGAAACACTGCCAGGCGGGCGTCAAAGCTCATAAACAGAATTTGTTCCATCGCCCACATGACGTCTGAAAAACGGTCGGCAGCCAAGCGTAGCGCAAAGTTTTCAACATAAATATTATTGCTTTGGAGTTGGGCAAAAACAGCGGAGCTAATGAGCAATACTTCAGTGTCTTTCTGCGCATCAATAAATACATCAAATGTGATGTTGCTGAGCAAACAGGATGCGGATAATATGCAAATCTCGCCTTCCCTCAACCGAAAAAGGGTAACTTCTTTCCCGCTTTCAGACAAGATATAGGTGCGTAGCTCGCCTCGTCTCACAAGAAGCACGCCAATGCACTCATTTGACGGACTGTGAATGTTGTCGCCCTGCTTGTATACAATTGTTTTTGTGCCGGAGAGAAGCAACCCGGCCTCAGCGCTGGAAAGCTTGTC
>JAJDHD010000054.1 GCA_030266015.1 Christensenellaceae bacterium OttesenSCG-928-K19
AGCAATATCCGCATCCGAGCACCCGGAAATATCAAAAGACTTTGGCAGATATTCCCTGATTAACCCATTGGTGTTTTCAATGGTTCCACGCTGCCAAGGCGCATGCGGATCGGGGAAATAAAATTGCACTCCAAACTCAGCCGTTACTAACCTGTGCTTTGCAAATTCCTTACCCCTGTCTGGAGTAATGGTTCTCAGGTAGCCATCCGGCAGGGTGGAGAGCAAAGCAATCATTTTTTTTGTAACGGGTTCCGAGCATTTTTTAGCTGCCTTTGCCGCCAGAAGATATCTGCTGCATCGGTCAGTAATCGTTACAAGACATGCTGACCCCGTCTTCCCCGCAAGAGTATCCACCTCCCAATGTCCAATGGTTTTACGGCTATCCGCTTCCTTCGGACGCTCATGAATTCGGTTACTGATCACAATCTTTCCTCGTGTCTCGGGCTTTCCCTTGGGATGACGTGTTTTTCCACGATGTCGTAATTTCCTGATTACTCCACGATTCCCATGTGCCAGCTTCGTTGTCTCAAGCATTCCTGCGTAAATCCCTCGATAAATAGTCGAATAACTGATTTTATGGGGACTGCTTTCATACGCAAGTCGGTTTGATATTTCTTCGGGAGACCATTGTTGCTCAAGAAAAAGCTTCAGCACCTTGTTTCTTAACTCCTGGTTTTCAAGCAGATTATGCCGTCTGCATTTTTTGCGACGTTGGTGGTACTGCCGTTGTGCATCTACCGCCGAATAATCCCGCCTAATTATAGTGTTGCGTTTGATCTCCCGCGATATTGTCGAAACTGCGCGTCCCAGTTCATTGCTAATCCTTCGCAGGCTTTGTTTCTCTGTGTAGAGAAGCAATATCTTTTCTCGTTCTTCCATGCTAAGATGCTTGTAGTGACTCATTGCTTTGAAATCCTTTCATAGTTGTTCTCGCAAACACTATTTTATTGGATTCCTTACTCTGGGTCACTTTCTATTTGTTGCACTTACAGTGTAAATTCAAGACTTATAAAATGCTATGTTAGTCAGATGTTAGTCAAACCATCAAATAATTTAGCGTAGTAACAAATTAAAAACCCGCTCAATTCCTTTGGTAGAGCGGGTTTCTGATGGAGGCGCCACCCAGATTTGAACTGGGGGTAAAGGATTTGCAGTCCTCTGCCTTACCACTTGGCTATGGCGCCAAACAAAGCTGTGGCTAGTAATTGCCCATATACCATAACGGTATATGGGCAACAACCGAAACGTCGTTTGGAGCGGGAGACGAGATTCGAACTCGCGACGTCCACCTTGGCAAGGTGGCACTCTACCGCTGAGCTACTCCCGCAGATAATTGATGATCTGCCATCAAAAATGCGCTTTGCAGCGCAGTATTTATTATAGCGGTATTTGCGTTTTGTGTCAATGAAAAATGATGAAATTACTAAAAATATGATTTCGGCCCAATGAAGTATTAAGATGGGGAATTCCCATTCTTCTTGGCATGGGCAATAAAATTATAATATAACATGCCAGCCGCTGCAATTGCTATGTGCAAAATGAGTGCGGTTATATAAGAACCGGAATTATCATATATAGCGGAATCTGCTGTAGTGCTGATGGCAGATCCGAGCACAAGGGCGGTCATAGCAAAGGAATAAATGCTGCCATAGCTTTCGTTTCCAAAACGGTTTCTTACAATTACGGGGATAAAAATTGATATGGAATAATAAATGCCAAATAAAGCTGTACCGGGATAAAGTAGCCAAGAGCTTAATGGATAGGCGATAAGGCATAGCCCAAGACCTATAATACCGATAAAAGATAACAGTGCAGTTGTTTTATCTACACCAAGCCGGTGGTTGATGACGCCAAGGGGGGGCTTGAATACAAGGTTGCCAATGCCGATGATAGAGCCAAACACGCCAGATAGGGCAACGGTATACCCCAGGCTGATGGCGACTGTGGGGATATGGGAGTGGATGCCCAGCGTATATCCCATAGATAAGCACAAAATAATAAGCGCGATAAATAACGGGTTCTTGTAATATTGCTTTTTTGTGATGCTATGTTTTGTATTGCCGGATTGGGTGCTGGCAGTAATTTGGTCTTGCAATCCATAGGCACAGAGGCCTTTTTTTTCCGGGTTGCGGGCGATGACGAAAAGCGTGAACGGCAAAACGGTGATGGCGATAAAAATGGCGAATGCCGCATATACATTTCGCCAGCCGATGCTTGCTATCAGGTTGCTGCCGATGGTTTGTGATAGTATGCCGCCTATGCCGCTGGCAATGGACGCGATGACAAGAGCGATATCCAGCTTTGTGTGGAACCATGAGGCAAGCAGGACAGGGGTGATAATATATAATGTAAAGGCGGTGGTGAATCCATAGACAATCCCCGCCGCATAAAACATCTCGACCTGTGTAAAAGTGGACATGCAAAACAACGTAGCGGCCTGTGCCGCAATGATGACAGATACAAACGGCCGGGTGGGGAGCTTATCCATCAGCCTGCCGGAAAACGGCATTACGGCGATCCTGACAATCAAGCCGATTGTGATGTAAAAACTGAAAGCAGTTACAGTTATGCCCAAGTCTGCGCTTACAGGGATATAAAAGATACCCATGCTTAAAATAATACCGCTGGAGCTGAAGTTTAGCACGCAGCACGCAAGTAAGATAAGCCACGCATAATGGAATTTTCTGTGTGTAGCTGGTTTTTCGCTTTTTTTCATTATTGTTTTATTGATAAGCGCATATGCCTGGATATATGACGGGTGTGAGAGAATTTGTTATATACACGCTATTTGTGAAAGAATATGCCAAGAACAGCATATGGTTTTTTGAGCCTATTTATGTAAACTGGGGAAGCAGTAAGTAGATTGCAGTCACAAGCTGCCTCCCCGTCCACATCAAAAGTAGTTTATACGCCAGGCTTTTTGGGAAGTGCGTCTTCATCTTCCGTAATTTCGGCGTCCATCTGTGCCGCGGCTTCAGGAGAAAGATTTCCACCTGCAGCTTCTTCTGCTACTAATTTTTTAACGGCTTCCTTTGCTTCCTCTTCGCTGCGCCCAATCAATACAAATTTCATGGTAATTGTAATGATTAATCCCACAACCATGATGGCAAGCAACAGTATGTTGGAATTGGTATAATCAGGTATTCCATTTGCGTTTGTAACAACAAGCGCGCCCACAACCATATAACCAAGCGAGCGAATGATAGAGCCCATAGGCGTTACAACGATGACGGCACGGGGATAGTCAAAGCGACCAAACACCGAAACGCCTGCCGAAAGCCCGAGGTTATTCGCGCCACCAGATACGGCAACGATCATCATGACAACAAAAATTTGCATTTGAGGTACCATGATAAAGGAAAGCCCCATCGCAATGATATATAAAATATAAACCATCATGGTTGCCTTCTTGGTTCCCACCTTCGTATCAACAACGCCTGTAAGGTAACTGAACGCCGCGCTGAATACCCCTCCCAGGGAAATCATGCCGATGGCAGCGTTTCGGTCAAGCCCGCCCATGGCAGTTAACCTGACAAGGATGCTGCTCATTAGCCCCAGCGCGGATAAGAGCAAAATACCTTGGGAAAGCATAAGCTTCCAAACTTCCTTGGTGGTAAACAGCTTTTTAACGCTCCAAGAACTTGTCCGCTTGAATGTATCCACAACCTGTGCCATTTTATCACGTTCAGCTGGGGTCATATTGGGGTCGTTATCCGGATAGGTTCCCGCTTGCTCAGGCGTATTTTTTATTGGGATGGAAAGTAAGAAGTTTAAAATCATGATGGCGGCCATGCAGATAAAAGCGTTTGGCAGGCCAAAATTCACAACAAAGCCATTCATCATTGGCATATAAGCAATGCTTGCCATGGAGATGCCGATGGTTGCCCAGCCCATTACCAGTCCTTTTTTTGTGGGGAACCAGTTTGCCAGCAAGCTGGCAAGCGCAGAGCCACCAAAGGCCTGCAGGAAAAATTGCACAAGGCACATCATTAAAAGGTATTGCCAGGGTGCGGAAATACGCCCCCATAGAATCACACAAACTGCGCAGCACACAAGACCGACACTGAAAATAGTTTTTGCGCCGTTTTTTATGCGTGAAACCGCAATTGCCCACAGGATGGCCCCGATCACACCAATCCAGCCCGCAATGGCGTTGTAACCAAACAGCGTGCTGGTTTCCCACCCATATATTTCGGAAAACGCTGGGATAACGATGTTCATACCCTCAGAGATAATGCCAACCTGCATATACATGGAAAGACCAAGTATGATGATCAGGTACCAACCCTTACGACCAAAATTACTTTTGGCGTTTTTACCCACAATTACTTTTTCTTGGCTCATGACCAAAACCTCCTTAAACATGGTTGATTGGATGTCGTTTTTTGCAACAGAAAAACAAACAGCAAAAATATGAGCGTATTTTCTCCTTCGGGTTTTATACTTGAGTTTACCGGAGAGACGGCGCCTGTGCCTTGCACAGGCGCGCCCTCCGTGCCTTATTGATATGCTCGTTGAAAGGGGAAAGTTTTAAACGAGCTGGGTCTTGCCTTGCATTAGCGTATTGGCAACGCGTTCACCGGTATACAAAGCGGATTCATAAGAAGAGGTGAAAAGATAATCCCCGGCGAGATATAGTCCCGGTACATCCTGATAATGATTCAGCCGGAAGTCGTTCATACGGGTGGCTGCCCCGGGAGACATGCGCCAGTTGCCATAAGGGAAGCGCTCGATATAGAACCCTTCAATTTCCGGGTACCAATCAAACACGCCACGTAGCTCTTTTTCAATATAGTCCATTACCTCCTGGTCACTCTTGTCCCATAGCTCGTCGGCAACTTCGTCAAACAAAAACATGCTGGTGTTCATTTTGCCCGGGGGCACCATGAAGGGAACCTTGCTGCCAAGGCGCATAGACACTGTTGCAAAAGGTTTGTTTGCCCGACGATTAAACATTGTGCCTGTGCCGAACTTCATCAGGTCAATCTCCGGTTCTGGAGTGAAGATGAGCACGGTAAACACCTGGGAATACTTAATGTTTGCCAATGCTGTTTTCATTACTTCGGGAGCATCGGGTAGCATTTTGAGCGCATTGGGTGCTTCGGCTGCGCAGATCACGTTTTCACATTCGATTACTTCGCCGTCCTTCAGCTTTACGCCGGTTGTTTTGCCGTCTTTAATCATGATCTCTGTCACTTCGGCGTTGGTGCGGCATTTGTCGCCAAATTTCTCCAGCATTTTTTGTATAATTACGTCTAGGCCATCCCTCATCAGGTCCACATCGCCAACCAATACAGTCCAGAGTATTTGTAGTCCGTACAGTGTGGACATCCGCTCGGGATAGGTGAGTGACACAGAGCTGATGATGGGCTGTGCAAAGCGCTCTAAAACCTCTTTGCCGAAATGCTCCTCTACATAATCGGCAAATACGACATTGTCTACGTCCAATCCCCAGGTCACTTCACCCTCGTACATTTTGCCGTCTGCGCAGCGCTCCCTTGCCCAGTCCATAAAGGCTTTTACATTATCCGGCCCCATAGCGCCAATCCATTGCATGGTAGCCGCGTTTTCCTGCGGCGGACGCTCGGGATCGGGCTTGATAAATACGCGTTTTTTTTGCGTTTCATCATACATGCGCAAGCCCAACATGTTGGAGCGGAGCAGGTCGTCGGAATGCCCCAACTCTCCAATCACCTTGCGCGCCATTTTGTAACCGGGATGCACAAGCTGGGCGGCTGCGTCGATACAGTAGCCGTCTTTGCGGTAGGTATGGATACGCCCGCCAATGTAATCGAGCTTTTCCAGAACCAGAAAATCGGTTTCCCCAGCGTTGTAGAGTGTGTTTGCGGCTTCCATTCCGGCGGCGCCGCTTCCTACGATTACTGTTTTAACCATTCATTGGTACCTCCTTGTGGTCTGGCGACCCGGAATATGTCGTGCTGTCGCACGCGTCATTCGGGTCAAGTATTTTTTTGATCCGCTTGGTCCAGATCTGGTAATCAAACTCATATGGGCCGAAGCGTTCGTTATTCATGCCACTGGAGATGGTAAAGGAACTGATGCCCTTTTGAATTTCCGTAACGGCATCGCCAATGGCCTTGGGAAGTGTTTCCGCGCCGTTTTTGTTGACACGGTTGACCCAGAAGACGTTTTCGGTGTAGCCAAGGTGACCGCCCTCATAGGGGTTACCGCAACCGGTGTCCACGCCGTCGTCCAAAATACCGCCCTTGGTTACATAGGGTTCTTTAATTTCCATCGTCAGCTTGTTTTGTACAACGCCCGCGTCCCAGGTGTCAAGGTTGCCGCCCAATGTAAACATGGCGCTGGCAGGCCGCGCAAGACCGGGGTCTACGTTACGCAGGGCCGCTGCGGTACTTGCCCCCGCCGCCATTATATCAATGGGTGTGACAGGCAATGCATCGATGCGTGCTTGGATGTCTAACTGCAATGTTCTGTATTCGTCTGGGCTCAGGCCTGCATGGAACAGTTTCATTATGTCTTCCGCGATTTTAGGATACATTTTGAGCACGCCGCGCATACGGATGCCGCCAGCATCCGACACGACTTTGTTGAAGCATTTTTGTTTCCACTCATATTCATCCTGCGATGCGCCTTGGATCTGGTTGGAAAGGGTATACCCGTAAATCTTTTTGTGGAAGCCAGATTCCCATTCCTTCACAAGGCTGGCGTTGTCCTTAAGCGGTGCCATGGCAAGCACAAATGCGGGCATACGGGAGCCGGAATAACATATGTTTTCCTCGTGCATATGGTAGTGCGCGTCGCTCATTGCCTCCATGGAAGGATAGATGGTGGTGTTCAGGCTCATGTTTTTGGGTAGCCCGCCTTTTTTGATAAAGTTGCTGGGAGTCTTGCAGCCAAAGGCTATCTCGTCTCCGCCAATTTCGCTCGGGCCATACCACGGGCCCATTTTGATAGCGGCTTTGGTATACGCGCCCAGGCCGCCCATCGCGCCATTGAAGCCGCGGATGCTGCCCAGCAGGTCTGGCCCGGGGCCTGCCGCTGTAAACCAGCCAGAGCCTTGCCCCGCACTACCAAAACGAATCACGTCGCCGTCTGGCATTACCCATTCCACGCCCAGCAGTGTTCGGGGGCCATAGCCGCAAGATGTACCTATGCTGCCATAGCCGGTATGGGAGGTTGCTGCCGCCAGCGTGGAGCCTACCGCACCGATGGAGATGACATAGGGGTTACAGTTCTTTTTCCAGGACTGCATTTGTACGTCGATAGATCGGGCAAACGGTTCCACGACAACCGTCATGTTCTCGCCGTCCATGGAGACGATATCGTCCATTCTGGACATATCCAGCAACAGTGTGTGGTCAAATGTTGCTGCGCCTGCCACCAGCTGTCCAGTGGAAGTTACGTGGATCATCAGGTCAGTTTCGTTGCAGTATTGTGTGATTTTTTGCACCTGCTCCACTGTGCGCGGCGTAATAATAGCCGCTGCGCGCTCCGTCCAGTATACGCCCTCGCCATCCGGCCGGGGCTGGGAGGCGAACCAGATGCCGTAAGCGTCCCGCTGCCATGGTTCCGTGCTGATATTTTCTTCGCCGACTATTTCAACCAGCTTTTTTCTTTGTTCGTCAGTTAAGTTATACATATCCGTTCCTCCTTTCGCCTACAGTCCGAATTTGCCGGGGCAGAGCACGCGGTTGGGATCCATCAGGCCCTTCATTTGCTTCATAAGCTTGGTGCTTACAGGGTCGTTATCCCACACGATCTTTGCAGATGTGCCATACGGCCGCGCAAAGAACGCTTGGTTGGCATTCAGCGCCTTGGTAGCGCTTTCCTCAAACGCGCGTATTTTTTCCAGGTCTGCCGCCGCATATGGCAGCATAAATTCAATGTAGACGGATGAATTTTGCACTATGGGCTGGATGTGCACGCCATATTCCTCACGCTTTATGCCCGCAACACTTGCAGCCGCGTTAAATATGCCGATGTATTCATTGGCGCGGTCGAGCGTGGTTTGCATATGGAGGCTCATGCATTCGCCTTTCAGGCTTTTCCTCCAGTCTGTCTGTCCACAGGGAGTAGTTGCCGCGGCAAGGATATCGCTACCGGCAATACCGCCAACCTCTTCTTCCATCTTCAGGCCGACGCCGGTCGCGATTTTTTTGATATCGCGTGTCTGGTATTCCAGCCGCTCTTCAGGGAACAGATGGAAACCGGCAATCTCCTGTACACAGATATATTTCTTAAAGCTTGCCTTCACTTTGTCGAAATCACCCGGGTTTTTGTAGGTCATCAGCATAGCGAGGGTGTGGTTGTCAAAAATGTATTGACGTTCTCCCCAGCGGTGATGGTCTACGTCGTAAACAAACTGCTCGATCTGCCGCAGGTTGTCTGACTGCAAAATCATTACCTTGGAGATGGTGGGTTTCATTTCCAGCTTTATTGTTGCCCATGTCACAACACCCATACATCCCTGGGAGCCTTGTATAATACGTTGCAGCCCAAGAGAGCCGGGGCCGTTGGGGCCTTTCATGGAGATGCCCAACGCGCGAAGCTGTTCCACTGGGACGTTATTTGCCGCCGAGCCGGTACGGAATTGTTCACCCGAACCGAACGCAAACTCCATAGAGCACAGCGGGTCCTGTGAGTTCCAATGATGGTTTGGCCAGTTTGTGGCTTCCCGGTCCAAAATAGCCGCCACAATGCTCTTGCCGGATTTTGGCGCAAGCGGCATGGGGAAGATCATACCTTCCTTATCTATAATGGGAATCAATTCATCATAGGTAACGCCCGGTTCCACCCGGCACACCAGGTTTTTCCGGTCAACACCGTCAATCAGCTTCCAGCCGGAAAGGTCAACAACCACATGTTCTTCTGTGCAGCCAATGCCTTCGCGGTTGTGTGGCGCTACGGAAGAAACAATAACAAGCTTCAGGTCTTCCTTGTTTGCAGTTTGTATGATTTTCTGCAACTCCTCAAAGTTCTTCGGCTTTAGGATGGCTGATGGCAACATATACCCGGTTGCCAGCGGGTCGTTGATTTTATATGCCTGTAGATCTGAATCACTTGTGCTGACCGCATCCTGGGGCAGCATGTTTTTCAATACGTCTAAATTCATGATTGCTCCTCCTTTTTTATGCGTCCAGCCCAGCGGCTTTATACACAAGGTCTACAATATCCAGCACCTGCATTTCCCTGATTTCCTTCCGGTCGGATTTCTTTTTTGTCAGGGAGAATGTGTTTTCGCAATAAGGGCATGCGCTTACGATGCAGTCTGCCTTCACATCACGCGCTTCCTCCAGCCTGTTGAGCGCGGTGCTTTGTTCCACTTCGGGCACAGCATCGTGCACGCCGCCGCCACCGCCGCAGCACCACGCATATTCGCGGATACGGTGCATCTCATTGAAGGTAAGCCCGGGAATGGCAGCAAGAATTTTACGCGGTTCGTCATAAATTCCATCCGTCCCAAAGTTATGGCGCTTGGGTGGGTCATAATAATCCATTTGCCCAAATGCCGTTTTAATCTCGCCCTGCCACTTATTTTTGAATTCACTGCGCCGCCCCAAATAGCATGGGTCATGATAGGTAACAGTCATGGGGACAGGAGTGGTAAGTGCCAGTTTGCCTTTGCCAATAAGTTCGGCGAGGACAGTTGTCGCATGGAAAACGCCAATAGCGGGTTTCTCTGCATATTCATGGTAGCGCGCCTTGAGTGTGCCATAGCACGAGCCGCCCATGCAGATGATTTTATCCACGCCCAAATCGTTAAGCTGTTGGGTGACTGATTTTGCTTTGTCAACGAATACATCCTTGTAACCACGCCAAAATGCCGGCAGGCCACAGCTTGGCTCATCATCGCCCAAGATACCCACGTCCACGCCTGCTTTTAAAAGTAATTCGGCAAACTTGCGGGCAGATGCCGCATATGCCGCGTTATATCGCGTGGCACAACCGGCAAAAAGGAGCACTTTTGCCTTTTGCTCCGGAAATTTCTTCAGGTTCAGGCCCTCGGCCCATGCGCCTGGTGAAATCTTCAAGTCACCGTATAGGTTATCGTGTTGTTTCAGGTTTTCAATGGCTTTTTTGTGCACTTCCGGTGAAAATCCTTCATCCACAAGATGTTCCCGCAACGCCATGTTGATTTCCAGACGGTCGGTCTCTGTGTGATGCATACACATTGTGGTACATGCCCCACACGCTGTACATGCCGCCTGTTGTTCTGCAAAAGTCTGATCCGGCGTTACCCGGTCTTCCAGTATGGCGATACTCGCATAGCTTTGCCCAGACCCCGTGAAGCCATGCATCCTGTAATGCTTGAATATGGGGCATATATCCTCATATTGCTTGGATACGATGGTGGGGAAGGGAGCCATTTTGCAGAAGTTACACCGGTTGCATTTCAGCATATCATATTTCAGTTCCTGCAATCTCTCTCTCATTGCTCCTTTTGACCTCCTTTTTTTGGAAAAATGTATGTAAAATAATTATTCAGAAGCTAAATATGGTAAGGATATGGAAACCTGTTTGCTATGCCATACATAGAAAGAATGGTTATGGCAAAGCTTACGTGCTTGTTTTAATTATTGATGTTTATGATCCGCTCGTTGCTTCACGATCCTGATACCCAGGAATGCAGAACTGGTGAGTTCATACTTGCATAATAGGTCTCTGTATCAACCCAAGAAGGGGATACAGAACATGTTCGGTTGTTTGTGATGCTATTATTAAGTGAATAACAGTAATATTCAATTACAGTATATCGATAACAATGGGAATAAACAAATTCATAAAATTCATGAATAGTGCTATTTTAGCGATTGATCCCCGCGCGGTGCAAATCCTTGATTAATGCGGCAGTGACATATTTTAAGAATAATATGCATATTTGACAAGGAATATGTGCCAATGATATACTACATAACACCAATCACACATACCCAAACAAAAAAAACCGAACATGTTATGTTTCTGCGGGGATTATACTATGAAGGATAAACATCCTGAAAAAAAGAATGAAAACGGGAGACAAAATACGGATCACGCAGGGGATATTGAAACAAAATCCCGGATAACGGAAATCGCTATGCAGCTGATGGATGAAAAAGGCTGGGAGAATGTATCTATACGCAATCTCTGTGAACGGGCAAATATCTCTACGGGTGCGTTTTATTATTATTTTGCTTCCAAAGATGAAGTGCTGACCAGGCCTTCTTCACAAACGGATTATGTGGCATATAAAATCTTTTCAAGTGTTGATAAAAGTATGCCGGTTTTGGATCAATTTGTGGATGCGTTTGCAAAAATGGCGGAATGGCAGGCGACAAAAGGGCCGGAGACAACAAAATATTCGTTGTTGGTCCATATCCGGCGTCCGGAACTAAATATCATATCAACAGAACGTTTGTTTTATAAGTTAACCTATATGACAGTAAAAACAGCACAGGAGAGCGGGGCGCTTTCTTCGGAGTTTGATACGGAAGAAATTAACAAAACACTACATGATATGTATACAGGCATTTGGGTAACATGGTGTACCAGTGGAGGGGACTATGACCTTAAGAAAAGGGTGGCGGTGGAAATGCGCCGGCTGTTGGAATGCTTTTTGCCACCGCAGCAGCTAGGGTAGCTGTTTTTACATTTCGAAAAAGTTCACTACTGCAATAGGAAATTATTTTTAAATAAAATTGATGGAATCATGAAGCAGGATTTGCTCCGGGTAGGGGGAAATAAAAAAGGAAACGTGTGCCGTTTCCTTTTTGGCGACCTGGAAGAGACTCGAACTCTCGACCTCTAGCGTGACAGGCTAGCGTTCTAACCAACTGAACTACCAGGCCATATTGATAATTTGCTCTGCAACTCACAGAATGCATTATACCATAAACAGCCTGCTTGTAAAAGCATTTTTTGAAAAAAAGAAGAAAACATTGCAGGGATGATGTTTGTCTCAAAAAAGAAAGCAGAGAAACAAGGTTGAAATCAATCCTTGGTGCTTTCTGTTTTCCATATCACCATTTATTATAAATAATGCTATAATACTATAGAAGGGTATTGATCTTAAAATCGTGGAATAATAAATTGATATTTTTTATATGCGAAAGGATGCAGTAGTTATGGAAAAACGGGTTGCGATAGTGACTGGGGGAACGCGCGGAATGGGGCAGGATATCAGCGTGGCATTGGCAAAGGCGGGTAATATTGTTTATGCCCTGTACCGCTCGGATGAGAAAAGCGCAATGGAAACAAAGCAAAAGATGCAGGTGTTCTCAGAGGAATCAGATGTCCTTACATGCAATGTTGCGGATAAGGCGTCGGTAGGGGAAGTAGTTAGTAAAATTGGTAACATTCATGGGCGTATTGACATTCTTGTCAATAATGCCGGCGTTTTTGATTTTTGTTTTATTGAAGATATTACCGACGAATATTTTGACCGTGTGTTTAATGTAAACTTTAAAGGGCAGCTTTACATGATACAGGCCTGTGTTCCTTATATGAAGAAACATAAATATGGCCGTATTGCAAATGCGTCTTCTATTTCCAGTTCATTTGCCGATTGCGGATTGATTGCTTATGGCGCCAGCAAGGCGAGTATAGATATTATGACAAAAACGGCGGCGGGCGAGCTTGCCCCATATGGCATTACGGTAAATTCGTATGCGCCGGGAATTATACACACCGACATGACGGACTCTATGATTACAGAGCGAGGGGATACACAAGTGAAGCAGATTGCCTTGCAGCGGTTTGGCACAGGAGAAGACGCCGCTGCGCTTGTCTGCTTTTTGGTTTCGCCACAGGCAGGGTATGTTACAGGGGAAATTATTGGGGTAGACGGCGGATTCTTTAAAGTACAGAATCCAATTCGTGCTTATGAATATGTGAAGGAAAAGAACTCAAAATAATCAAAGGCAAAAAAGTGCAAATTGTTATTTTATGCCTTGAATTTACACTGTAAGTGCAACAAATAGAAAGTGACCCAGAGTAAGGAATCCAATAAAATAGTGTTTGCGAGAACAACTATGAAAGGATTTCAAAGCAATGAGTCACTACAAGCATCTTAGCATGGAAGAACGAGAAAAGATATTGCTTCTCTACACAGAGAAACAAAGCCTGCGAAGGATTAGCAATGAACTGGGACGCGCAGTTTCGACAATATCGCGGGAGATCAAACGCAACACTATAATTAGGCGGGATTATTCGGCGGTAGATGCACAACGGCAGTACCACCAACGTCGCAAAAAATGCAGACGGCATAATCTGCTTGAAAACCAGGAGTTAAGAAACAAGGTGCTGAAGCTTTTTCTTGAGCAACAATGGTCTCCCGAAGAAATATCAAACCGACTTGCGTATGAAAGCAGTCCCCATAAAATCAGTTATTCGACTATTTATCGAGGGATTTACGCAGGAATGCTTGAGACAACGAAGCTGGCACATGGGAATCGTGGAGTAATCAGGAAATTACGACATCGTGGAAAAACACGTCATCCCAAGGGAAAGCCCGAGACACGAGGAAAGATTGTGATCAGTAACCGAATTCATGAGCGTCCGAAGGAAGCGGATAGCCGTAAAACCATTGGACATTGGGAGGTGGATACTCTTGCGGGGAAGACGGGGTCAGCATGTCTTGTAACGATTACTGACCGATGCAGCAGATATCTTCTGGCGGCAAAGGCAGCTAAAAAATGCTCGGAACCCGTTACAAAAAAAATGATTGCTTTGCTCTCCACCCTGCCGGATGGCTACCTGAGAACCATTACTCCAGACAGGGGTAAGGAATTTGCAAAGCACAGGTTAGTAACGGCTGAGTTTGGAGTGCAATTTTATTTCCCCGATCCGCATGCGCCTTGGCAGCGTGGAACCATTGAAAACACCAATGGGTTAATCAGGGAATATCTGCCAAAGTCTTTTGATATTTCCGGGTGCTCGGATGCGGATATTGCT
>JAJDHD010000055.1 GCA_030266015.1 Christensenellaceae bacterium OttesenSCG-928-K19
GTGACTTCAAATGCTTCGCCTTCGTTGGAAAAATCCTCGGCGCCCGCGTCCAGCGCGTCTTCCATTACGGTGTCTTCGTCTTTTCCATCCGCGTCGATGACAATAACACCCTTTTTCTCAAACTGAAAAGCAACGCTGCCCGTTGTGCCCAGGCTGCCACCAAACTTATCAAAAGCATGGCGTACCTCGCCCACGGTACGGTTTTTATTATCTGTCATTGTTTCCACAATAACGGCAGAACCACCGATGCCATAGCCTTCATAGGTGATCTCGTCATAATTCACAGAGCCGAGGTCGCCCGACGCCTTTTTTATGGAACGGCTGATGTTGTCGTTGGGCATGTTGTTCGCCTTTGCTTTTGCCACGACATCACGCAGGCGTGAATTCATTTCCGGGTCTGGCCCGCCAAGCTTTACCGCAACAGCGATTTCCCTACCGAGCTTTGTGAACACCTTGCCGCGCGCAGCGTCTGCCTTTCCCTTTTTATGTTTAATTGTTGACCATTTTGAATGTCCGGACATACTAATACCCCTTTGTACACTTTTTACTGTTTGATAGTACCACAACTACGTTTTATTGTAAAGATTCCCTCTGGTTGGGATGCGGTTTTGGCGGATGGAGGGAACATTCTGGATATGCTTTGCGTCAAAAAGCTTAGTGAATAGCAGAAAATCAAAAAACACTTACAAAAATTAAGTTTTTTCTATGCTTTTTATGATAAAATAGAAAAGCAGGTTATCTTAACGGAGGTTGATTATGGCTTCTGATCCAAATGAAAAAAATGAAAAGCAGGGTATAGCCGGTTTTTTCAGCAAAATCGGTTCTGCCTTTATGAACTTTATAAGAGGCGGGGAAGACGACGCTGAGTCTGTGCAGGAGCGAGAAGAAGAGCAGCAGGATTCCGGTGTTACATTTGATGCGCTGGAGAGGGAACGCCTGGAACGAAAAAGACGGCGGGAAGAACGGGAAGCTGCACGCGGTGTAAAGGAAGCAGAACTCGAAAAGACTATGCTTGTGGGGGACAGGCACAACCCGTTAAAAGGGAAGGTAGCGCCAACATCTAAAGTGACGGAAGAGACAGTGGTGTTCCGGGACGAGCCTGTGAAGGATTATAAGCAGCAAAAGCTGGTGAGCGGTGAAACACAGCCTGTTCCAGACATACAAGGGAAATACCGCATTGGGATGCTGTTTAAGCCGCGCGAAAAGAAACCAAACCTTGTCATCAGTATCATTCTGGGTGCAATACTGATCATGTTTGTTGTTATCGCCTTAGTGGTTGCGGTGGGTTTTGGCAGTGTGATTGGTGTGGCAAAGGCTTATCTAGAGACAACGCCGGAGCTTGATACAGAGAAAATTGAAGACCAAAGCCTTACGTCTTATATTTTATATCAGGATGGCAGCCATCTTGCCACCTATACCGGAAGTGAGAATCGTGATTGGGCGGCACTGGAAGATATTCCGGAGCATATGCAAAATGCCATTATTGCGGTGGAGGACGTTCGATTTTATGACCATGATGGGGTGGATTACCGCCGGCTTGCGGGTGCGTTTGCGTCGAATCTCAGCTCCTCCTCGGTAGAAGGTGGCAGCACAATTACACAGCAGCTTGTAAAGAATAAGCTGCTTTCCAGTGAGAAGTCCTACAAGCGTAAATTGCAGGAAGCGTACCTCGCAATGGAGCTGGAGGAAAACTATACAAAAGAAGAGATACTGGAATCTTATTTGAATACCATTCCGCTGGGCGGCAATATCTATGGCGTGAAAACAGCTGCCAAGGATTATTTTGGCAAAGAACTGTCACAGCTAACGCTGAAAGAAACGGTGTGTATTGCGGCGATTACGCAAAGTACCACCCGGTTTAATCCGCGCAGGGCTACCTATGTGCGCACGGAAAACCTGCCCTACCTGATAGACCGTATGAATATTATAACCGAGCGTATGTACTGGAATGAAATGATCACGCTGGAGGAATACAACGCAACGATCATTCCCACGTCTGAGTATTTGAATATGGATGAGTACTTTATTGATGAGAAGGGCGATAAAAACCTTGTGCTTGCGGATGGGTATCTGGAAAAATGGACGCGTGAGATGAACGTTTTGACGGAGTCGCCGGCAAATACAGTCTATGACTATCCGCATTTTGTGGAGTATGTGATCTATGATGTGCAGTCATTTTTGCTGAAAAAGAATGGGCTGGAGGATACGGCGGAAAACCGTCGGATTGTGGACAAAGAAATGCGCGGGGGCGGCTATAAGATTTATGCGACGATTGATCCTACCGTGCAGGACGCGGTGCAGGATACTGTGGCAAACTGGGGCAATTATCCCTCCTTTAAGAACGCCTCGGATAATATTGCTTACGAGAAGGATGCTGCAGGAAACACAATTGAAGTGGTGCAGCCGCAGGTGGCTGCCGCTGTGATAGAAAATGATACAGGCTACCTGAAAGCGATTGTGGGGTCGAGGACAACGCCCACCAGCCGCTTGACATTAAACCGTGCAAAGGACGGGCGGCTGCCCATCGGTTCTTCTATGAAACCGATTGCGGTGTATGGGCCGGCGTTTGACACTGGTTATTCACTCGCCAGTGGTGTGGCAAACACAAAAGTTCCCATTAATGGCTGGCCGGAGGATCCGGGTTATCCCACGACGAGCTCCAGCCGGGAAGGGCCTATCTCCCTGCATGATGCGATCGTTTATTCCCAAAATATTGCTGCGGCAAGAACGCTTGCGGATTATGTGGGTATTGATACTTCACTGAAATACCTGGAATCGCTGGGTGTGGATACGTCCAAGTTTGAAGCAAATGAAGAAAGAGGCACCATGGATAACCGCACTGTAGCAGGGCTTGCGCTGGGTATTGCGCCCATGAATCCTATCGAGGTTGTGGGTGCGTATTCCACAATCCCGCGTGGCGGGGAATATCTGCAGCCCGTTTCCTTTAACCGAGTGCTGGATTCTGAGGGAAATGTGGTGATTGACCTGGAAGAAGAGCGCGATCAGCACCAAGCGTTTAAAGAGACGACCGCATGGCAGCTAAACCTTGCATTGGAAGACGCGGTAGATCATGGCACGGGGACAAATGCTAACATCAGCGGTATGACAACAGCGGGAAAGACGGGCACGGTGGCAGATCATAAGGGCGCGTGCTTTACCGGTTATACGCCTTATTATACCTCGTGCGTGTGGGTGGGGCACGACTCCACACAGGCTGTGTTTAAGGGGAGCGAATTTGCATCCTCGGTGTGTGCGCCTCTTTGGAAAGCGTATATGACCATTATCCACGAAGGGCTGACAGACAAGGAGAACTACCCGGGTGAGCCGGAAGCCTATGGAATGGTGCAGGGAACGGTGTGTATCCGTTCTAACCTGAAACCGGGGTCGGGCTGCTCTACATCCACAGACTGGATGCCGTCTGCTGAAATACCCGAGCTTACCTGTGATATGTGTGGTGGAGGCTATGCAATCCAGATTTGCAGCGAGACGCTGTTGCTGGCTACGGAATATTGTCCGACGCCTGTGGAGAGTTATGTAAAGACGGGCAGCTTCCCAGAAAACTCACCGTATTATTCCAATTACGGCGCCAGTGCTCCAACAGAGGTGTGCAATGTGCATACTGCAGAATGGTATGCCGCATATGCAGCCGAACTGGAACGGATTCGCCAGGAAGAGGAAGCGGCGCAGGCAGAACCCACACCGATACCACCGGAAGAGCCGGTTGTTCCGGAAACGCCTTAGGGGAGCGCCATAAAAATATTGATTGAATGGCAGCGGCATGGGAATAAACTGTGCCGCTGTTTTTTTGATGAGGTGTGCCTGATAGAAATCGAAAGCATATTATCACGGGGATGGAGAATACGCTCTGCCCTTTGCTGTTAATAGGTAAGATCAGTTTTGCAAACCTGCGGAATCTTTTAGTTGAATACTATGCTAAAACAAAGTATAATATCCCTTGCGTGTTTTATTGTAGCTTTCCAAGCAACTGCGCACATGAGCTTAAAGGTATGCAGTGCAGTTTTGGCTTCGCTGTTTGGCAGGCGGCTGAGATAACTTTTAAATTATTTTAGGGAGTAAAAGAATGAGCGAAAAGACGATGGCAGATAGCGTCCCGTTTGAGCAGAAGATTGAAGACAACCGGACGGCAGGGCCTTCCGGGGGAGGGAGCCTGATAAAGCGTTTACTCAAGCGCTGGTTTATTGACGGGATGGGAGCCATGGCGCTGGGCCTTTTTTCCAGCTTAATCATCGGCCTTATTATTTCACAGCTTGCGGCCATTCCCGGGTTGGGAATTTTGGGAGAGTTTTCCGCTGTGCTTTCCGCCAGCTCGCCGGTGGTGGGCGCGGCGATCGGCGTTGCCATTGCCTATGGGCTAAAGGTGAAGCCGCTTGCTATGTTTGCTTCTGCGGCAACGGGCGCATTTGGTTATTCGCTGGGCGGTCCGGTGGGCGCGTATGTTGCCGCACTTGTGGGCGCGGAGATTGGCAACCTTGTTGCGGGGAAAACGCCTGTGGATATTATTGTTACACCTATCGTTACCATTATTGCGGGATGTGCGGTAGGCTATGTAGTGGGTGCGCCACTCAACGAATTTATGTCATGGCTGGGCAATGTGATTAATGACGCAACGTTGCTTTCACCTGTTCCCATGGGGATTGCGGTTGCGATACTTGTTGGCATGGCGCTTACCGCGCCCATAAGCTCTGCTGCCCTGTGTATTATGATGGGGATAGACGGGCTGGCGGCGGGGGCTGCTGTGGCGGGCTGCTGTGCGCAGATGATGGGCTTTGCCGCAATGAGCTTTAAAGAAAATGGCTGGGGCGGTTTTTTGGCGCAGGGGCTGGGAACATCCATGCTTCAGGTGCCAAATATCATACGACGTCCGCACATTTGGATTCCGCCGATTTTGGCATCGGCGGTTGTTGGCCCAATTTCTACAGTGGGTTTTGGGATGTTGAATACCCCTACGGGAGCGGGCATGGGTACGTCTGGCTTGGTTGGCCAGTTTGGTGCGTGGGCGGCAATGAGCGGCACAACACCTGCCGGTATGCTGGTGTTTGAGATTATTTTGGTGCATGTAGTGTTGCCTATTGTATTAACATTGCTGTTTGCGGCTATTTTCCGTAGGATTGGCTGGATTCGCCCGGGCGATCTGAAGCTGCAAATGATAAAATAGTTTGTGGAGAAAACAGGGGCTGCGGCGCCTGTTTTTTTATACCGGTTTATGATGGAAAATATGCGGCGTTCTATCTTTACAGGCGGAAAAGAATGGTGCTATACTAAAGATAATGTAAAGCTTTAAAAACATTCTTGGCAAAACGATGAAGAATATGGGAGGGTAAAGCCATGGGCAGCAAAAAGCAGTACAATGTTGCGGTTGTGGGGTTGAGTTTCGGGGCGGAATTTATTCCGATTTACCAAAAATACCCGAGTACAAACCTGGTGGCGGTGTGCCAACGCACAAAGGAAAGCATGGACAAGATTGCCGATGCGTGGAACATACCTAAGCGGTATACAGATTACCAGGAGCTTTTAAAAGACCCGGAGATCGATATCGTCCATATCAACACGCCGCCTTTTGCCCATGCGGATATGAGTGTGGACGGGTTGCTTGCGGGAAAACATGTGGCGTGTACGATTCCAATGGCGCTTACGGCAGAGGATTGCAAGCGGATTGTGGATGCGCAAAAGAAGAGCGGCAAGCAGTATATGATGATGGAGACGGTGGTGTACAGCCGTGAATACCTTTTTGTAAAGCAGCTTTATGATAGCGGGCAAATGGGCAAGCTGCAGTTTTTGCGCGGGTCGCATCAACAGGACATGACGGGTTGGCCGGAATATTGGGAGGGCTTGCCGCCGTTGCTCAATGCGACGCATGCGATCTCCCCGGTGCTTTCTCTTGGGAATAACCAAGCGGAATATGTGGCATGCTTTGGATCGGGCACAATAGACACGCATATGCATGACAGGTATGGTTCTCCGTTTTCCATAGAAACAACACACATTAAATTCAAAGATTCTGACCTGTGCGCGGAGGTGACGCGCTCGTTGTTTGGGCTTGCGCGGCAATATAGGGAGAGCTTTGACGTGTATTGCTCGGAGAAGAGCTTTGAATGGAGCATGGTTGCGGATGAAAAGCATATTATACACACGGGAGAGCAGCCAGAGCATGTCGATATCCCGGATTTTGCACATCTGTTGCCAGAGGAGATCCGTGAATTCACCACAAAAGGCGTGTATGACTGCGAGGAGAACGCGCACCTTTCCTTTATACAGGGCAGTGGACACGGCGGATCGCACCCGCACCTTGTGCATGAATTCATGAGCGCGCTTGAAGAAGATAGGCAGCCGTATCCTAATGCTGTGAGGGCGGCAAACATAACGTGCAGCGGGATATTGTCGCACCAGTCCGCTTTGGAGGGCGGAAAGATCGTTTACCTGCCGGACTGGGCGCTGGAGTAAATTTACAAACTGAAAAACGCCTGCGGTTGCAGGCGTTTTTTTGTTAATTCAGAAAGTCGTTGTGCCATCGTGCCATTTGCTGCATTAGATTCAATTGGTTGGATTTAATTTCCAGCAGTCGGTCAAGCTCTTGTATTACGTCGGGTTGTTTGTCCGGCGAAAGCGACGGAAGGCACAACGCAACAACAGTGACAATGATGGAAATGACAGTGAAAACCTGTGGGGCTGCCAGCCGCTCATTTGCCTGGATGGCGGCATGTATGGTGTCATAAGCGGCCTTTACCTGTGGCGGGATATCACAGGTGGAAAGCTCGGCCAATATGAGCGCTGAATCCATCATGAAAACGGAATAGGTTTCTTCGGAAATATCCACCCGATCGACCATAGCGGAGACTTCGTGCAGCGATGTCCGGCAAGAAATGTCCATTTCCACAACCCGGGACATATCTTTTAACTGAAGTCGGTTAAGCGCTTTTTTTGCTGATTTTAAGTTGTTGCGAATCAGCTCAAGTGCTGTCAATTGTATATTGTCCAGCTCTTGCTCAAGGGTATTCAGTTTTTGGTTGTTTACCGGTGACATAGTTTTACCCTACATTCATACCTAGGTTTAGTTGGAGCTTGGGGCAGAGTCGTTTTGCAACCGCGAGGCTGTCTCCACAATCCCCTGCTCGCTTTGGCTGATTTGCTGCACTGCTTCAAGTATTGTTTGCGTGTTGCTGGAGATCGTTTGCGTTTTCGCGTTCAGGTCTTCACTAAAGCTGGTGGCTTCGTCCAAAACGGGCAATACGTTGTTGTTGCTATTTAATATTTGGTTGGCCGATTCCGCGCTTTGGTCGGAAAGCCGTTTCATCTCTGTTGCCACTACAGAAAATCCTTTGCCAAGGTCGCCAGCGTGTGATGCTTCTATAGATGCGTTCATAGATAGAAGCTTTGTTTGCAGTGAGATACTCACGATCTGTGAACCCAGCTTTACATATTCATTGATCTGGTTGCGCAGCAGATCAACTGTATTTTGCATTTTTCCGGCGATTTCTTGCACGCCGTCAATTTCTTCGTTAATAATGCTGACCTGCTGAACTGTTTGGTCTGCTTGCGTGGAGGATTGAGAGATGGAATCAATGATGGTGCCAACATTTTCGGAAAGCACGGCACTCATCTGGTTTTGTTTTTCCAGCATATCGCCGATTTCCTGCTGCCTGTTACGCAAGATGCTCTTGTGATATTCCACACAGTTGCCAGGGTGGTTGATCCCCTTGGCAAGGGCAAGCGCCATTTCCCTGCAGGTGGTAAACCCGCACGAGCAGCAATCGATATGCCTGTCTGCTTCGGTGGTTTTATGTAAAGAGGCATATGCGGCCTCGATATCCTGCGGTGTAACGGGGATTTCGCCTACAGCCTTGTTTTTATCGTAATGCCGGATAAAATCGCCCAGCTTCAGGTTGGTGTTTTGCTGGGGAATATGCTGCTGTTGTTTTTTGAACAGGGCTTTTTTTTCGGGGACTGCCAGTTGATTTGCACAGGCTTGCTCTGCCTCATACATGGCCCTGCTTGCTTGCATCCCATCTTCATCGGTGCACAATGCGCCCGTGCCCATGTTGCAGCCATAAGGGCAGTTTAAGATATCTACCAAAAGAGGCTGCTGGGAGGCGGGCACCTTATCGTAGCTGTTTAGGAAATGCTTTACTTCCGGCTGGCCTTCTACCTGATACACCCAAGCGTTGGGCACGGCCTTGAGCACGTTAACCTTGAGTCCGCCGGGCATTGGATACAAGCAGCCAAGCTCGTGCTTGTCGTTGTCAAATCCGCTGGGTGCACAGCTCTTATAATCAAGCCCCCTGCGTTTTAGCTCTTCCACCAGTTTTTGATAGGTGACATTATATTGAACAAGATTGCCTGTGTTTTTGTCGGTAAATTCGTCTTTTTTTGCAATGCAGGGAGATAGAAACGCATATTCTCCCGGGATTTTCTTGTATTTTTTCATGTAAACAGCACAGCACATCGCGGGGCTGTGCAGCGGCGCAAGCTTGGGAATCAACTCCGGCTCGTGCTTTTCTATATAATTGACTACGGCAGGGCAGGGCTGTGAGACCATTCCTGTGGCGTTGTTTTGCTGTATATAGGTAAGATAAGCCCATGTGCAAATATCGGCACCAAAGGACGTGTCGTAAATGTTTTTTACGCCCAGTTTACGGAATAATCCCAATAGTTTTTCATAATCGAGGAAATTGGAGCGGATTGCCGGCGCGACGATGAGGGAGATTTCCTTGCCCTGAGCCAGACGGTCAAAGAACAAAGTAGTATCATCGTTGTAATCGCGAGCACCGTGAGGACATGCCTTGATGCACATTGCGCAGTTGATGCACTTGGTACCGTCTACATAAATTTTGTTTTTATCATTTTCCAGCACGGCAATATTTGCTTCTGGCACAGTGCAGGCTGTGATGCAGCGGTTGCAGCCGGTGCAATGGTCGTTTGTAAAAATCCTGTCGTCTGTATTCATTTTTTGCCCCCCGAGAACTGCGTGTCAAAAAAATATGCCCACACCCTTCTTTAATAATATAGTGCGAATTGAGTGATAATGCAAGATAAGTTTGGGCGGATGCAAATGTTTTAGTAAAAAACGATCTGAAATGGTTTAAAAAGATAGTTAACGCAAGAAAAAGCACATTTTCGCTGGATAATTGTTTCTAAAAGACCTATTCGATCAAAAGTGTGAGCTTTGCAAATGGTGGCAACAGTATTGCGCATACTGCCATGTATCGCGCGGGAGGCGATGAAGGGTAAGCGGTGCTTTATGGTGACAGGGCTGTACCTTGCGTATAACAATAACAGCCATGCGCAGTAGGTGCGCATGGCTGTTGTGTGTGGCATATGGCGGGGATTATTCCGCTGGTAGCAAAGAACGTAATTCGGAGATTTGCGTTTCGATCTGTTGTAACCCTTCGGCAGAAGGATCGGTCATAAACTCTATATTGACCATTTGCACTATGGCAAAAATGAACACGCCGACGGAGAAGATCACAAGGATCAGCTTGAGCGTGTTGTTCTTTAATGTGCCGCAGATGCCGAGCAGGAACAATGCGAGGGCGAAATAGACCACCATTTGACCCATCTGATCGCTGTGGGTATTGTGTTTGTGTCCTTCCACCAACATCAACTTGCCGCGAGTATACATTTCGTCTGCTTCACCGTAGACTGCGTCGAGATAGGGCTCGTATTCAAACGGGGAGGTATAATATCCAGTCGCCTCTTCTTCCGCGTGCGCCCATTCAATTGCCTCGTTCAATATGTCGGAAACAAATTTGCTGTGAAATTCGTTGTATTTTTCTTCGGCTTTTGCTTCTTCATCGCTGCCCGTCTCCGAGAACATCCAATCATATTCCAGGCTGATAAGCTCCATATAGATCGCTGTGTCGCTGGATAATTGCTGGCCGGCTTCCACGTACATGGAATTGCCCTCTGTTGTGTAAGAAATTCCATTATTATAGCTTTCGCTCATTTTGCTGGCGTGCAGTCCGCTCTGGTAAGAGGCAACCGCGCTCATAACGGAGGTGATGCCAAGCATGATGACGATGACCAGCTCCAGAATATAAGAGCCTTTTTCTTTTCCCAATGAGTCTTGAAGTTTCATAGAAATCCCCCTTAAAATTTTAAATCTTTGCTTTTTACGATATCATAATTTTATGGTTTTCTGACGGGGGTTATTTGCCAAAAAGTATTGAAATCTTGCCAAATGCTTGTTTTGTTTTTTTTATGATGTAAACTGAAGTGGATAATACGGGTGCAAGAATAAACAAAGAGGGATGGCATGGTAACTTATGGTTGCCGCGCCGGGATTGGTAATATCTAAAATAATTGACAGAGGGAAAAGCGGTTGCGCGGTGGTGCAGCTGCTTTTCCCTTTATAGAATATGGACGGCGGAATTGTTGCGGGGCAGTTGCGTTTATGCTATTATGGGAACGGATGACCGGGCTGTTGGGTAACCCGGAGAGAGCACCTTATTATGATAATTGGATGCGGTATGTGGCCAAATCTTTTGTACTGCGGGTAGGAGATGTTTCTTGAGGATAGCGGTTGTTGACGATTCGGAAGCGGATCGCGGAAAGCTGGCGGGAGGAATAAACAAATATCTGGAAAAAAATGGCGTATGGGGCAGTGTTGTCACTTATGAGAGTGGCATGGCATTGCTGGATGGATGGCAGGAAAACCGGGTTGACGTTGTGTTTCTGGATATTTACATGGAGCCGCTGGATGGTATGGAAACCGCGCGGCGTATACGGGAAAAAGACAGGGAATGCCTGATTGTTTTTACAACAACGAGTGCGGAACATGCTGTGGAGAGCTTCCGCGTACGCGCGTTTGATTATCTGTTAAAGCCCTATAGCAACGAACAACTGGAAGAGGTGCTGCGCCTTTGCTTTGATGCGGTTGACCGGGGGGCGAAATATATAGAGGTTGTATCAAAGCGTGTAAAGCTGAGGGTGCGTCTTTCAGATATTCGTTACAGTGATGTGGACGGACATTATATTATGCTGCACACCAGAAAAACGGTAATCCGGACGCGTATGCAATTTGAACAGTTTGCACCACTGTTGCTCTCGGACAAACGTTTTTTAAATTGCTATCGCAACTGTATTATTAATATGGACGAAGTAAGCAGCATGGAGGATTATGATTTTTTGATGAAGGATGGGGAGAAAATCCCAATTACAAAAGCAAAAGCAACAGCAATCAAACAAGCGTATGCGAGTTATGCGTTTGATGTGTTGCAACATAATGCCTGAGTATGGATATTGGAGGAATAGACGGTGGAAAGATATAGACGCCGGGCTGGTAGGACAAGCTATAGATGGAATAAAAAAAGAACGTTGTTTATTGTTTTGGTGATAGTGGCAGTGGTGGTGGTTCTTTTGCTTTTTGCTTTTGGCGTATTTGGCAAAAGCACCATCAGCCAGGATGCCTTGGAGGCAGGGGAGCTTCCCGCGCCTGCGCCCACACGGGTTGTGGAAGACCTGGCGGATAAAGGGGAGGCAGAGCCTAACCCATCGGATTTTCATTATGAGATAAATGGAACGCCTGTGTTTTCTGGTGGTGGAGGTAAAGGGAATCTGGGGATTGAAAACCCCAGTGATAATTATTATGCGATGCATGTGGAAATCGTCAGCGTGCCAGATGGGGAAAGACTGTATTCATCCGGGATATTAGCGCCGGGAGAATCAATCCCGGAAGATTCGTTGTTGGTGTGGTTGGGCAAGGGTGAACATTATGCCACGGCAAATATTTTTGCATATGACCCTGAAACAAATGAACAGGTAGCACAAACAACGGCAGGGCTTACCATCACCGTAGAGTAAGAGGCTTTGTTAGGCTCAAGAAATTCAGGAAGGAATAACAGGCTCGAAGGAACTGATGAATGCGAGCTTTTGATTGTGTGAGCTGGATAGGAATTTTTTCTTAACGCGCTCCAGCACGCGTTCACAATCTTCATAGCTTGCGCTGGGCAAAAGCATTAGAAATTGTGTTTTTGAATATTGTGCCACAACATCGCCGCGGCGCAGGCCGATTAAAAGCGCTCGCTTGAGATGGGACATAAGCGGCGTGAGTTCTTCGTTTGACGGGAGCGTGCGGTCGTTATTGGCGATGGAAACACAGGCAAGATAAACAGAAAGGCCAGAGCGCTGCAATGCGCGCTGTTCAAGCTGGTATATCTTGCGGAAGGTATCCACATCACAGAAAAAAGCGCCGCTCTCGGATGGATTTTGCGCCATCAGGCTGGAACGGATAGAATCAAGATCGTATTGCACATTTTCCGTATGCCGAAAAATCTGGCTGTGCAGCTTTTGCAAACGCTCGGATGGCTGGACGCCAAGGTCTTTATTGAGTACGGAAACAATATAGTCGTAATGAGCGATTGCCTGGGAAATCTGCCCAAGTTGCAGCAACGCCTCAATCAGCGCGGCATGGTGGTTTTCCTCATACGGGTCAAGCTCGATCGCTTTTTCGCAGAATTTAACAACGCTTGCATAATCTCCCACAGAAGAACACAAATCCGCCAGTTTGGTTACAAGGTCGGTGTAAAGGCGTTTATAGTAATTCGTGGGCGGCAACGCCCAAGCCTCCTGTGCCGATTCTGCCAGGTAATCCCCCCTATACAGGTAAAACGCTTTTTTGTACATCTCAATGCGGTCTTCCACAGGCGCAGAAACATCGCCGGCGCGTTTGACAAGAGCCTCAAACTCGTCGGAATCAATATGGTAAGGAGCGTTTTTATTCCAGATATAGCTGTTGTGTTGAAAAATGATGAATTCTTGGTCATCGCCAAAATGCTTTTTCAACATAGAACGAAGGCGGTAGATAAGACTATACAGCGCCTTCAGGGGATTATCCAAGTCGCCGTCCGGCCACAGGATATCGATAAGCTTTTCTGTTGGAATAGGGGTTTCTTTATTTGTGATGATATATTTGAATAGCTTCCAAATTTGTCCGGAGCGGGGAGAATTGTCCGACAGCATAATTTCACCTGCGCGGACGGAAAACACACCCAAGGTTTCAATCATCAACGTTGGTTGCTGCTTATTCTCAGCTATAAGGAACACCCCCTTCCCTTTTATTTTAATGCCGACATATCCCCAAAACCAACCATGTTTGTGAGACAGTGTCCTTTTAGGGCCAGTACAAAAATCAATATTTAGTTCATCATATCGCATTTTTTGTTTTTTTACAAGTAGTATTTCGAGGCAAAATGAATACGGATATCATGGGGTGTGATTGGTTTATGATTGATTAAGTATAGTATCACAGTGTATAGTTGAGAGTATTCTACCGTTTTTATGCTGTTTTTTAGAATGGCGGGCAAGAAAAGAATGGAAGAAAAGCCCGAAGGCTATAAGGAAAACGCAGGTTTTCACGATATATAATTAATACCCCTTTTCTTTTATGAAAAGCAAAGGGAAACAAAGCTATATTTGGTAGAAATCCAGCCGTAGTTGGGACGGCGATAAAGCAAGGAAGGTTGATGTGTTATGATGAGCAATGTAAAGAAAAACGGCGGAAGAGTTATTATGGTGCTGCTGGTGCTGTTGATGGTGATCCAGTTGATCCCCGCAACGGTGACGCAGGCGGCAGACGACAACAAGGCGATTATTGAGGTCGACTCGTACATTATGTACGGGGGCGGTGTGTCCTCTACAAGCGCAATTCCTTCCGGTGACCAGTTCCGGTATGTGTTCGATTACACATTTTATCCTCTTGGGAGCGGGCTTTCCTATAACAGTCCAACGATCACAGTTATCGTTCCGGCGGATGCCGTAATTGACGAGCTGGATTATA
>JAJDHD010000056.1 GCA_030266015.1 Christensenellaceae bacterium OttesenSCG-928-K19
GTTTATTGAAAAAGTAAGCGGCAAGAGTGCGTCGGCGCGCCCGGAATTAAAAAAGATGATGGATTACATTAGAGAGGGCGACACCGTAATTGTTGAATCCATTTCCCGCTTTGCCCGTAATACTCGTGATTTGCTTGCACTTGTGGATGAACTGAAAGAAAAGGGTGTTTCCTTCATTAGCCTAAAAGAATCCATAGACACCACCACGCCACAGGGCGCATTTATGCTTACGATTTTTGCCGCCCTTGCGGAGTTCGAACGGGAATCCATCTTACAGCGTCAGCGCGAGGGCGTAGAGATTGCCAAGGCGCAGGGTAAGTATAAAGGTCGTCAACCGATAAAAATTGATGAGAACGAATTTAGAGCCGTTTGCGCGGAGTGGCGCGCCGGGCGCATCACTGCTACCGCCGCAATGGGCAAATTGAATTTAAAGCCCAATACTTTTTATAGGCGCGTAAATAGTATAATAAACTGATGAATAGTCTAACTAAGAATAAAAAATGTGATATAATATTTATATTTCCAAATATGTATTCTTTTAGTAATTATAATTTTTTTCGATGGAGTTGGAAGTATGATTCTTAAAAAAATAGATATTAAAAATTATCGGTCAATAGCTGATTTGAAGATTGTGCCTGATCCTCGTTGTCAAGTTTTTGTAGGTATTAATGAAAGCGGGAAAACCAATATATTAAAAGCATTATCGTTACTAAGCAGCGAAAGACAAATATCGATAGAAGACCTTAGGAACGAGGGTAAAGATGAAAGCAAAATAGAGGAAGCTTATGTAGATTTTGATTTTTCGTTAACGGAGCAAGAAAGCAACGAGGTTATTAAAAAAGTCCTTAGTTCGATTCATTTTGAAAATACACCTTTACATTTTATTCGTAATAACAAAACAATGGATTTAGTTCCCTATTTAAAAGGAAAATGCTCTGTCTATTATAGATGTAACATAATTGAAAAAGAAAAAAGCATGAATGCTTTTAGAAATGATGATCCCAAATATGTAATACAGAACCTTAAAAAAGTTAAGCCGGGAACAAATATTAGCATTGCTACAAAGAGTGGAAAAACGGTCACATTAACCGGAGCAAAGTTGGTTGCGCCATCACTTTATAAAGAAGATGCTTTACAATATTTTGAAGATGAAGATTGCACTACTCATGATGTAATATCGTTGTTGAATAATACAATAACTACTCAGATGATTGAGAAATTACCCAAAGTTGTATTTTGGGAATATGATAAATCTAATTTATTGCCAAGTGAAATTAGCTTAGATGCATTCCAAAAAAACCCTAATTCATGTGCGCCATTGCAATCCATGTTTTTATTAGCTGGTTATTCCGATATAGAAGGCGCTATTACTGATGCTCAAGGCAGAAGTAAAAATGTGTTAAAAAATTTACTGGATAAAGTATCAACGGCAAGCACAAAGTATTTTAAAGATGTGTGGAAAGACTACAAAGGTATCGAATTCAATCTGTGCCTAAACGGAGCAAATATTGATATATTTATAAAAGATGAAGAAAACGATTATGAATGCTCGCAAAGAAGCGATGGATTTAAAAGGTTTATAACCTTTCTTCTTGCCCTGTCAGCGAAAGTGAAAAATAACGAAATCAACAACTCTCTAATTATTATAGATGAGCCGGACATGGGGATACATATATCCGGGCAAAAGCATTTAGTGAAAGAGTTAATCAATATTTCTGATAGTAATTTAGTTTTTTATTCAACTCATTCAATATTCATGATTGATAAAGAACATCCTAATAGGCATTATATTGTGACGAAGAAAAAAGAAATAACTAATATATCCCAAGTGAATACCTCAAATTATACCGACGACGAAGTTATTAATAATGCATTAGGTTATTCTATTTTTGAGACATTAAAAGCGAAAAATTTTATTTTTGAAGGATGGACAGACAAAAAGGTTTTTAAAACTGCGGTAAATGCGAGAGCAAAAAAGGTGCCTGCTAATTTGAAACAAGTAGGGTGTATACATTCTAAAGGAGTGAAGACGATTACGGAAATAGCTAAAATTTTGGAATTAGCAAATAGAGATTATATTATTGTAAGTGACTCTGACCAACCATCGAAAGATAATAAAAAGAAATATGAAAGAGAAGAATGCGCAGGAGAATGGTTGTTTTATGAGCAATTATCGCCGGGCGTTTTTACATTAGAAGATTTCATTAAACATGATGCTTTTAAAAAGCCAATCGACACAATCCGGAAAACTTATCCTAAACTGGGAGCCTTTAATTTTACGGATTTTAAGAAAATAAACTACCAAAGAGAAGCTCATATCAAGGCATGGGTTAAGAATTATATTGGGGACGAGACCACAGCCAAGAGCATAATAAGTGAATTGAAAAATGAACTGTATTCAAATATAACAATCTCCCAAATTGAAGATGAATATTACAAAATGTTGTCTGAATTGGAAAAGAAATTATGATTATTTGATATGATTTATTCACGTTAGCTTATACTTGCACTTTCTAATTAAATTGAAATGCGAATGGCCCTTATTTGTGTAAATAGAGTTTTCATAAAAAATGATAAGGTGATAATTTTTCTGCATTCTGCTACTATCCGCCCTTAGATGCTCCATCATACAATTTTATGCGCTCGCGCGCTATTACGTATCATAATGTGAACTGCTCTGCTATTTTGTTCTAACAAAGTTCTAACCGTTGAGTTTCTAACCAGTTTTTTGAGCGGCGGAGATTTCCTGTAACCGCTCTGATAAATCGCTCTACACTGGGATTATTCAAGGCAAGAATCATTACGGTTTTTCCGCTATCTGCTGATTTTACACCCTCATAACCCGGAGGTCGGTGGTTCAAATCCATCCTCCGCAACCAACGATAGATACGCCTATGCTGATGTCGTAAGAACCATCAGCATGGGCGTATATTTTTGTTATGTGGTTTTGGATCACTCGCTTGGGATCCGTATCGATATTCTCTATACCCCACTTAATGAGGTTTATCACCTTCTCCGGCTGCACAGGCGTCTTTTTGGTGGATCTGCGGGAAATGATATCATCCAGCTCACTTTTGCGGATCCTCATTTTTTCTAATTCGTCGCGCAGCTCCGGGATATCCAAACCAGTGCGGATTGATTTCATAACATTTCCGATTTCAAACTCCAGCTGGGCTTGCTCTGCTTTTTCGGCCTTCAGGTCGTTGGAGGAGGCGTTGACCGCATTCGAAATCTCAAAAGCAATATTGCTGAGATCCAGTGTAGATAAATAATCCTTCAGGATGATCAGCACATCAGGCTCTATCTGGCTTGCAGGAATGTTCTTGCACTTGCATGTTTTGGTGCGGTATTTGTTGCCGCACACATAAGAAGTGGTCTCATACCCCTTTGAATTCTTTGTGGTACGCCCAAGGAACGTGCCGCCGCAGCTTTCACATTCGATTAGCCCGGACAGGAGATATTCTCTCTTTGCGTTCGGGCATTTTTTCTTGTTTTTATCCATTCTCCATTGCACCCTTTCCCATGTTTCCTTGTCGATGATAGCAGGGATAGCATCCTCGATGCGCACGCAATTTGGATTCGGTTTACCGCCAGCCCAGCGCCGCATATTCTTAACTATTCTTTTGTTCCATGTGTAAACACCAATATACCGCTCATTGCGGAGGATAGAATTAAAAGAGTTTTTGCCTAGTGGCCTGCCATTGCGTCCGCGCATACCGTCCAGTACAAAGATAATATCACCGTAGGATCTGCCGTCGGCGTACATCTCAAATATGGTGCGCACCGCCTTTGCTTCTTCTTCCACAATTACATATTGCCGATCAACAATCTTATAGCCAAGCGGCGCGCGGCCGCCAAGGAACATACCCTGTTTGGCCTGTACTGCCACGCCGGCAATGGATTTTTGACGTGCACTTAAAACCTCCACATGCCCCATGCCGATGCTGATCAGTTCTGTAAGGAAGTCGCCGGGATTCCTGATATCTCCAAGCTGGTTATTTAAGGATACGACCTCAATACCAAGCATCTCCATTTCCTTGCGGAAGTTAAACCAGTCGGCCACATCGCGGCTGCCACGGAATATATCATAAATGATAATGGTGTTAAACTCACCGCGCCGGGCAGCTGCCAGCATATTGTTGAAGTCTTTCCTGTCGGTATTGGTGCCGGATTCCGCTTCGTCCTGAAAAGTGGCCACGATCTTGATATCATTTTGTGCACAATAAGCCTGCATCGCCTGCATTTGGTAAGCGATGCTATTATCCGTCTGGTTGTCCGTGCTGTAGCGGGCGTACAATGCCGCCTGCTTTTGTGTAGATGGAACGATCATAATAATTACCTGTTTTTTATCAGAGAGAAAGTCAATAATCGCTTAGGTTGTCCGGCAACACTTCATTAACATTTAGATCGCTAAGCAGGGGTTCCAGTGTTTTTGTGTAGATGTTATCCCAATTGGTGCGCAGAGCAGTGTCCTTTGATATACATAATTGTAGTATTGGCTTAAATTCTGCATTGCCGTACGTATCGACAACGCTGCCCCGAAACTGAAATCCTATATCATCATCGGAGGGGAAATCAGCATATGCTTGCGGTACGTGCTGCATGATTTGGATTGTCTTATCATAGATATCAAATTTGTTAAGCTCAAGGACGTTATCTAAATTAATGATAATCTTTCCACCGTCCGTGACGCCGCCAATCCTCTGGATGCTGGGATCGTTAGGTTTGCCGTAAACGTCTATTACAATGTTCTTTACTGCTTCTGTAAAATTGGTTGCCTTGGGTTGAGTACATGAACAAAAGAATATGAAAATTGCCATAAAAATAATTACAATATTTTTCTTCATACCGCCACCTCTAAAATTTTCTTTTGATCTCAATAACCTTGCCATACACAATAAGCTGGCGGAGGTCTTCACCTACAATAACCTTTGTTTCATAGGCAGGATTGATTGGCACCAAAGAAACCGCGTTGCCGTGATGCTGGAATTTTTTAATGGTCCCCAGCTCACCATCATAGATCACAACCGCAAGATCGCCGTTTTCGACTTCCGGCTGCTGGCGTACCAGGGCAAAATCTCCGTTTTTGATGTCGGGGGACATGCTGTCGCCCTTCACTTTAAACCACACACATTCCTGTGGATTGCTGATGCCATAGGCTGGCTCCATGCCCAGCCGTTCCTCTATAGCCTGCCCATTGTATCCGGCCCGGATCGTTGCAACAATTGGGAGCTGAACAATATCGGTAACGGGAGTTACATCAATTGAAAAAGATATATCCAGCCCATTTTCTTCAATCAGATTACTTTTTTGAAGATTAAAATGATCGGCAATTTTCTGTACAGCACCCATGCGCGGCTCTTTCAGGTTATTTTCCCATGTAGAAACGGCTTTGTCAGACACTCCGGCAATATCAGCAATTTGCTTTTGAGAAAGGCCGTATTTTTCCCGAAGTTTTTTTATATTATTTCCGATAGACATCTTCGTTGGCTCCTCACCTTTTTACACTAAAATACACCAAAAGTAGAAGAAAATCAACATAAAAATAAAAAGACTCTACAAAAAGTTCTTGACAATCTACTTTGAGTAGAATATATTATTGGACAAGAGGAGGGTGAAATATGAAATATACGATCAAGCAAGCAAGAAAACTAAGCGATAAGTCTCAACAAGAAATGGCGCAAGCGTTGGGCGTTCACGTTCAAACTTACAGAAAAATAGAAAATGATCCGGATAGCGCTACGATCGAGCAAGCGAGGATTATTTCAAAAGAGACGGGGATTCCGTACAATGAAATTTTTTTTATAGGAGAGTCTACTAATAGTAGAGTACAGGAAGGTGGGGCAATGTAATGGCACGGGATTTAGAGCAACGGCTGACTGAAAAACTAGCAGAGACAAGCCCGGGGTGCCGGGTGGTGGTCGACCATAAAGCAAAACCGATATCGGCGGATATGTTTGTGCGGTCGATCTTCGGGGTGAGCATTGAGCGGCTGGCGGAGGACATCAACGCTGGACAATATGACCACTTATTGAAAGAAAACGGGGGACTCACATCATGAAATTCTATGTGATAGCTACATTAATCGCCGCCGGCAGTGTGATTGCTGGAGTGGTAAGCGCGATAGTGTGTGGAATGCCTGGCCTGTTTGATGGGCGGGTACCCGCAATTGCAATGATCATCTTCCTTGCCTACGTGTGGGCCGGGTGGATGAAGGAACGCAGGGAAAGCAGGCGGAGGGATACACCTGAAAAAAAGCGTCCGTCGTTGAATTTTTATTACGACGAAAAGCGGAGGTAAGCATTATGGGCCAAACGGTAATAGAGAGAATCCGAAAGCACAGGGATTTTGCTTTAAAAGCAAACAAGCTTTTTGAAATAGCAGAGAAGCAAGAAAAAATTACTCTAACGTACGAAGAAACGCCTGAATCTTCCGGCGTATGTGATTTGCCTGTTTCGAACTATCAACGTAATCGTTGTGATCATCTGGAGAAGTGGAAGGATCATCTAAAGCTTCGGCAAGGTTCGCCCTGTATGTATCAAGCAATATCGCAATACTTTCCATCTCTCCATTTGATACAACCGGTTCTGGAAGGGATAAGCGGCCTAATAAATTTTGGAAGAAAAACAGATTTTGTTTTTCTATATCCAGATCTAAGTCGCCGGGAAAATCGCGAATCATAGTTTCCATATACTCCATATGGTCTTGAATAAGCTCGCAAACGAATGTTGCTTCGGACCGATCAAGAGGGCTTTTCAAAATAAATCACATCCTTTCATACAAATAATACCAAATGGATGAAGGGAGAACAAGAGAAACCTATATAGCGGCGATCGCGTGCCCTTCAAGGCACCGGAAGCCGCAGTGAAGGTATAGGGGCGCAAGGACGTTCCAATCCAATGAAAGAAAAACCATGTGAATACCAGGCGGCAAGCGCCCCGTCGCCCCGCATGGTGAAGCGGAGGTACAACATGAATCAAGTGAAATTAAACGGCGGCTATGTATACCATGTGCTGCACCAGCGCGAAAATGAAGCGCTTTTGTCGAATGATCACCCGGCGGTTGAGCAGTATGTGATAGCGCACAACATGAAGGAGCTGCCCAGCGGTGATGTGGAGTGGGATTATGGCCAATACTTCGCCACCTTGAAGCAGGCAGTAATTGCCTACTACGATTTGCGAGAGCAACCGGAAAAGGTAGTTGTAGAAGTTAAGCCAGTAAATATCGGTGATGTTGTGTTCATGGATGGACATTGCCCGGAGTGTGGCAGCTGGTGTGGAAACGGAGGCAGCGGCCCGCTAAAGTGCTCCTGTGGGTGGATAGACAAAACAGAGTGGTCGGAAAAGTTGAAAGAGAAGGTAAAAGAAATATTTGATCAGGAATTTACGGAGGAAAAATAATGAAAAAGATTTATGTAGCAAGCTCATGGAGAAACGATATTCAGCCAAATGTAGTGAAATATCTGCGAGAACAAGGGTTTGATGTATACGACTTTAAGAATCCTGCCGAAGGGAATCAGGGGTTTCTCTGGTCGGAAATCGACGCTGATTGGAAGCGGTGGAACGCATCTCAATTCATAGAAGCGCTGGAGCATCCAATTGCAAAAGATGGTTTTCAAAGTGACATGCTGGCGTTGGCTACATGTGACGTTTGTGTGCTGGTACTACCTTGTGGGCGCAGTGCGCATTTAGAAGCGGGATATGCAGCTGGTTGCATGTTAAAAAGACTACTCATTTACATACCGGAAGAAGCAGGTCAGCAAGAGCCGGAACTGATGTACAAAATGGCAGACGGAATCTTTATGCGGCTGGAAGACGTAGCGGCTGAAATCGAAAAAGTACCAGAAAAGCGGTGACGGTCATGAGCGGAGAGCATAAAGCGCCAAAGAACGTGGATATGGAAAAGCTGAAGACCCTGACGCCGGGGGAAATACAGCTGGTGACTAGTGTTAGGAATGCGGTGAACGCTATCGCAAAGGCAATGATGCAGTTTTCAAAAAAGGTACAAGAGGCAGCTACAACATTTGGAACATTGAAGGGAGAAATAAAACCATGGCAAGAAAACCAAAGGAAAAATCATTTGACATCAGATCAGAGGCGTTCGCGCCATTGCTGGACCAGATGCAAGGGCAGCTCGTGGAATGTATCAAGGCGATCCAGACAGGGGTGGTAGATAACGGAACCATAACCGCGACAATCGATCTGGAGCTTGACCGGGTGATGGAGCAGGTACCCGTGGACAAGGGCGGCAGCTTTGAAACGGAGCTGTTGCCGCATATCTTCCCACAGATCGGGTACGCCTCCACATTCCACCTGAGCAAGAAAGATAAAGTAGCCGGCCAGCTGAGCATGGATGATCTGGAGCTGGTGAGCGTGAATGATGGGTGGGTGCTGCGGGAGCTGCAAAAACCTCAGATGCATATAGATGATCTGGAGGAGCAGGCGGAGGATGAGAACGATGCCGATTGATCCAAAGGACACCATGACGGCGGAAGAGTTTCAGGAATATATGCGGTCTGGCAAAATGCCGGCGCATTGTATGCAGACGGAGCTCAAGCGAAGCAAATATGGAAATAAGCGAACCACTCTGGATGGAGTAGAGCGGGATAGCAAACTGGAATCCGACTACTACGCCCAGCTGCGCTTGATGGAGAAGGCCAAAGAGGTTACCCGATTTTTCGAGAAGGTGTCTTTTCAGCTGACGGATGGGATTAGCTACGTGGCGGACTTCGTGGTGCTGTGGCCGGACGGCACATGGACAGTGGAAGACACCAAGGGCAAGGAAACAGACGTATACAAAATGAAAAAGAAGCTGATGAAGGAACTGAAAGGCATTGAGATCAAGGAAGTGCGGAGGGAGGATTTATAGCTGTGGCATATCGGG
Source organism: Christensenellaceae bacterium OttesenSCG-928-K19 (assembly GCA_030266015.1). Classification (GTDB taxonomy): domain Bacteria; phylum Bacillota; class Clostridia; order Christensenellales; family Christensenellaceae; genus UBA5399. The sequence goes on from JAJDHD010000056.1 coordinate 8,884, forward strand.
ATCCAAACCAAGTAAGTGAATGCAAATACTGCGGCCGCAAAATCCGCTTTGAAGAGACAATCAAAGGCCAAAGTATGCCAGTGGAAGCAAAGCCGGTGTATTACGATCCGACGCCCCAGGGTGATGCGTGGGTGTTGAGCGCGCGCGGCCGGATGGTGCGCTGCGTGATCCATGATGCCGGTGATTGTGTGGGCAGCGTGCCGCATTGGGCAAAGTGCACCCGCAAGCAGCAAGAGGCGGAGGAACAACGGCGCCAGAAGAAAGAACAGCAGGATGAGTTTCGGCGCCAGAGGGAAGAGCGGAGGGCAAAGCTGGAAGAAAAGAAATTAAAGAAGGCAGGCGTTACAGAAGGGCAATGTTCCTTCTTCTGATAAAAAAGTAAACAAAAAACGGTGATTTGTGGTCTGGTAGCCGTCACCGTTTTGTGAAATCACGCGTTCGCGAGTTGTTATATAAATCATACCAAAAAACCGCGTGGTTGTCAAGTTTTCAAGGCTTAAATTCGGACCATGACACTTGGTAATACAGGCTATCTTCTGAACCAAGTACAAATACAAAGAAGGAGCACGCGGCATGGCATATAAGAAAATTACCACCTGTGGATTTGTATGTGAGATTGAGATTATTGAGATAAAGCATCCGGCAAGAAGGCGTCGGGGGGAGAAGACCAACCAAACACCAGAGAAAAAGCAAGAACAAAACTGGAGGAAAGCACAGCGCAGGCTTTCCATGCTGATCAATAGCAGCTTCAGGCGCAAGGATCTCTTTTTCACCCTGACGTATGAAGAAGATCCAACGCCGGAGGACGCAGAGAAGCACCGAAAGCGATTTATCCGGAAGGTGCAAACAGTATTCCGGCTGCGCGGCATGGGCAAGGTGAAATATATCTCCGTCACGGAGAGTGAGCACAACGAAGATCATAAGCTACACCATCATTTCATTATGAGCAAGATCGAGATGGAAATCATCAATGACCTGTGGGAGCACGGCCATGTAATCCAGAGCCAGCTTTTTGGCAAAGACTTCACCGGCCTTGCGCATTACCTGAGCAAAGAGGAGCGCGAACCGGGCAAGCGCGGGTGGAAGCAGAGTGAAGGTCTGGCGGCGGCGATCCCGGAGCCGGTAATCAAGAAAGCGACCAAGCGGGATCTGGAGATGAAGCACATTCCGACACCAAAAGGATATTACAGGGTGCCGGATTCAGAGTGGAGCACATACCACGAGTGGACCGGGCTACATAAATACGCAAAGTTTATCCGAGAGGGTGAAACAGACCTTGCCACCGGCGGCAAAGAACCGCAGTGGGAATGAAGGTGGGAGTATGGAGCACATTGTATTGCGCAAGCGTAAATGCCCGGTATGCAAGAAAGAATTTCACCCGCTGCCGGAGCACGCTTATAAAAGATCGCGCCGTTATTATTGCTGTTACAGCTGCTATGTGCAGGGCGGCGGTGATGGAGGTATAAAGCGCCTGCGCGGAAAGCACAGGGAGTATGGCTATCAGTGAGGGAGGAAAAGGAAACATGGCCGAATATGGAAACAAAATAATTATTGAGCATGAACTTAGGCCCTGCATTGTTGGATGCAAGAGCGCCCTGTTTCATAAGTGGGCGGACAAATCGGAAATAGTGTACCCGTCGCCAATGGTGGGCGGGCATGGCGGCGGCGTGGTAGCTGAAACAGTCGGAATCGTGGAGTATACGGACGGAACGATCGGGGAAGTGCAACCAGCGCATATACGGTTTGTTGATGATAAGATTCGCGGGTTTGATATGCCGGAAGAAGCGGAGGTAGAGCGGTGAAAGCAATTACACTATGGCAGCCCTGGGCGCAACTCTATGCGATGGGCGCCAAGGAATATGAAACTAGGTCATGGTTCACCCAGCATTTGGGCGAACTGGCTATACACGCAGCGAAAACAGATGAACCTTTGCGCAAGCTGATGCTGGATATTGAGTTTGGCCACATAGATCCGGATCCATTTATTGATGTGTTGGGGCAGATGGATGGTTGGAAGTATCTGCCCCTTGGCGCTGTGATCGGTAAGGTTGAGATCGTCGCCTGCCGGCGGACGGATGATCATTATTTTGATATTCATCCATTCACATACCAAGAGCGGGCATTTGGTGACTGGAGCAAGGGGCGGTATGCGTGGCAAGCGATTAGCCCAGTATTGTTTGATGAACCAATCCCGGCAAAGGGCAGCCAGGGAATCTGGAGGTGGAGCCGTGAAATACTTCAAGTGCAAACATGAAAACGATGGAGGGTGGTGTGTGCCGCGCGGCGTGCTGTGCAAAAAAGAGTGCCCGGCATATGGGGTGTGCTCATCATGCCGATACGAGATGCACATAGGCAGTGAACACCCGTGCAAAGAGTGCAGGGAGGAGGAAAACGCCGATGGCGAAGAAAATTGATTATGGCAAAGTGCGGACGCTGTACCTTGCAGGCTGGACGGATCAGGAGATCGCGGAGGATCTGAAGGTGAGCACGGCGGCAATATATAACTGGCGGAGGGAAAACAACCTTCCATCACAGGCCGAACGCAAGAAACAAGCGGAGGTACCGCTGGAGGAAAAACGCCGCCGGCAGGATGAAGCGCGACAAGTGGAGCAGACCAAAATACCACAGCTGGCGAAAGGCAAAAAGATAATCATTGATGAAATGGCTGGATATCACGGTGATGACGGCGGAAAGGAATTGGTTGTCCCAATCTATGACCCGGTGAGTCGCCCGGCTCATTACGCGGACAAGCAGATCGAAGTGGTGGACTACATCGAAGACACGGTGACGCCGGAAGGCTTTGAAGGCTACTGCGTCGGCAACGTGATCAAATACATCTCCAGATACCGGAAGAAAAACGGCGTGGAGGATCTGAAGAAGGCCCGAACATATCTGGATTGGGTGATAGAGAGATTGGAGGCGCGGAATGACTGATATTGAGATGGCAATACGCATATTGGCGTTGACGCACGATAGAGATGATCTTGCACCGCAGCACTTGAATCTCCTCCAGTGGGCAGCAAATGGAGAGCTGAACGAAAAAGGCAAAGCGGAGCTGGTGAGGATCTATGAGCAGGTTGAAAACGGCGGATACATAAAACCGTGGTTTCACGGGATCGTGCCGATGACGATCGACACCGAGGGATACGTGTATTACAAAAACAAACGCGTGGAGCACTATAGCTTTCCATGGGCTTTTTCGGAAGAAGCGAAGGAAGAATTGATTCGGTTAAGAGAAAAATGTGAGAAGGAGGAAAACCAGAATGTTTGATAAAGCAATGGACAAACTGCGGGATGAGATGGCCGCGAACACCGAGGATGGATATATCCAGCATGTGGGTGAATACCTGACTGATCACCTGCGCAAGCATCCGGCAGATGCTGCCGCTTTCCTTGCTGAGGGAAAGACGGTTAAGGGCAGCCTTGCGGAGATGCAAAAATATGCATCAAAACACAAGCGCGGGAATTGTGCTGTGGTGGATCCTGCCACGGGATACAAAATCATACTGGAGTATTACGGCATAGGCGCAGAAAAAACCAAATCCGCAGACGCTTGCGGGATTGCGCTGGATCTGGATGAACTGCTGGGGGTGTAGGGCATGAAGGCAAAATCAACATGGATGAAAAAGGGCTGCTATTCGAATTACGCTGGCGCAAAAGGATTTGATGATTTGGTGCGTAATCTGCCTGTGCCGGTAAGCAAAGAGTGCTTCGAACAGGGTGACAGAATGATGCCAAGGTATCTTTTTATCCAGACATGACGATTGAGGCGGATTATTGGGACAAGCCCAATATAGTACGGCGGACGGTGAGCAGGCCGGACTTGGAGCCGATGGTGGCGGAACGGATCAACGACGATCCAACAAGTATGCTGTCTACAGTACGGCGGGGAATTACAATTATGGACTCGCGGAGTGTGAGCATGGTGGATACACAAGAAGATTTGCAGGCGATTGTTGACCGTGAAATGTATAAGGTGCTGCAAATAGAGCAGTATGTGGATATTGAAACGCTGAACATGCCACACCATGAGGCCTATGATGTGCTGGAGCTGGTGAAGAAGAATACGATAAGCGGCGTGTTTCAGGAAGTTGCCTGGAGCATGGAGCTGGCGGCCGGCGGGGCGATGAGGCATACATTGGCAAGGGTGGTGATTTAGATGAAGAATCCGTTTGTGATGAACGCGGAAACGCAGGCGGCTTTTGCCGCGAAAGCACAACCGCAGTTTGCGGAGGTAGTGGAATATTCCGGCGGAAAGGCAAAAATAAGAATAGATGACAGGACGCAGGCAGACGATACATATTACTGCTGCATAAAGTCTTGTGTTCCGGCGGTGGGTGACCGGGTGTTTTTTGTAAGGACGGGCGGAACAATATTGATTATAGGAGTGGTTTGAAAGGAGGATGAGCATGGCGGATCAACAATATAACAGCTCATTTACGGGATCGGAAATAGACAGGATATTAGCGGAGGCTGTAACCGAAAGTGATTTGGTGAAGCCGGATGGAACAGGCCTGAAGGTGGATAATGCAAAATTTGCAGATTCTTTTAGTGAAGATGCGTTACACGCGTTGTACGAA
>JAJDHD010000057.1 GCA_030266015.1 Christensenellaceae bacterium OttesenSCG-928-K19
ACATCAAATTTTCGGAGTGGAGTTCGAATCCCGCTCCCCTAAACAAAACTATCACAATCTATTGAACGCAAAGAAAGGAGTTTTTATATATGGAACAACAACAAAGAACACAATCTAAAACATGGTGGCTGGGAATGCTATCTGCGGTTGCCGAGGCCGTGTGCGGCGTGCTGACAGCGTCCGGCTATATCCCGGCAGAGGTAGGCGCGTCCGTCATTGCCGGGCTGGCGATTATCCTGGGTTATTGCAACGGCAACAATCCCAGCGTGAAAGGACAATACTGACATGATGGAGATAATGAATGTGGGCACGGTGATCACAAGCGTGGCGGTGTTTTTGTGCACCACAGCAATCGGCTTTTTTGCGGGCAAGCTTTCCGTGAAAACAAAGACCGAGCTGATGGTGGAAAAGCTCCATGTGCGCATGGATGAATCGGAAGCGGCAATGCAGGTGGTTTTGGCCTGCCTGCTGCCGCTTTTAATCAAGGCAAAGGACGGCAAGACAAACGGCGAGCTGGAGCGTGCACTGCGCCTTTTAAACAGCTTCCTGATTAAAAAGTAATGAAGATAATAAAAAACGGGTTTGACCTGTTGCGTGCACATAAAATGGCGCAAGTGACACGGGCGCTGGCGGAGAACGGGCACGGAGGGGGGCTGCCCATGCGTGGGTATTTTGTTGTGTCAAATTGCATTGTTTTGTTGTATACTATATAGGCTGGCAAAAAAAAGGGTTGGGCACAGGCAAATGGAAAGGCAGAACGATGGCAAAGGGTTTATTCATCACATTTGAAGGGGTGGACGGCTGCGGAAAAAGCACGCAGATGCGCTTTTTGGCCGAGCACCTGAAGGAAAACGGTTACGATATAGTATGCACCCGCGAGCCGGGCGGCAGCCCCATTGCGGAGAAGGTGCGCGAGATATTGCTGGATATTGGCAACGGCGAAATGACGGACAACACCGAGGCGCTGCTATATGCGGCGGCGCGCGCCCAGCATGTGGCAGAGGTCATCCGCCCCGCAATAGAGGCGGGCAGGATTGTGTTGTGTGATAGGTTTATCGATTCGTCGCTTGCCTACCAGGGGGTGGGGCGCGACCTTGGCGTAGAGCAGGTTTTTAAAATAAATGAGTTCGCCATAGACGGGGTGATGCCGGATTACACATTTTTCCTGGATTTTCCGCCACACCTGGCATTTGAGCGCATGAGCAAAAAACGCGTGCATGATCGGCTGGAAACACAGGAAGAAGCGTTTTATAAAAAGCTGTACGACGGGTTTGTTATGCTCTCTAACCGCTGGCCGCAGCGTATTTTGCGTATCGACGCGTCTGGCGACAAGTTCCAGACAAAGGAGATTGTGCGCGGCAGGATGAACGGCCTGCTGGAGCGGCATGGGCTATTGCATGAATGAGGCGCTGGAAAATGCCCTGAAAACAGGGAAAATAGCGGGTGCATACCTGATAGAGGGTGCGACGGGCGAGGCTGTGCGTGCAGAATCCGACGGCTTTTTGCAGCGGTTGTTCTGCACAAAGGGTACGGGCTGCGGCGCTTGTGGCGGCTGCCTGAAATATGGCAGCAGAAACCACGCCGACCTGCTTTTCATCGAAACAGAAGCAAAGACCATCAAGGTAGACGAGGTGCGCTCTATTTTGCCATTCGTATACAACAAGTCATACGAGGGCGGCTATAAGGCTGTTTTGATCCCTGAGGCGGACAGGATGACAGACCAGGCGCAAAACGCGCTTTTAAAAGTGCTGGAGGAGCCGCCTGCGGATACAGTGCTGCTGTTGGGCGCGCAGGATGCCAAAAACCTGTTGCCTACCATCCGTTCGCGGTGTATAATTTTAAAGACGCAAACGCTTGGAGACGCGGAGCAAAGGCTGATGGAGGAATTTTCCCTCTCCACGTTAAAAGCGCGCGTGCTGCTTGCCGTGGCAAACGGCGATTATTACCTGGCAAAAAAATACGCGCAACAGGGATATTTTGAGCTGCGGGACGATATGATCCTGGCGCTAAACCGCCTGTTTGTGGCAAAATCCATGGCGACATCCGCCACGGAAAAGCTGTTTCTTGCGCATGAGCAGCAGCTTGCGGAGGCCATTGCCACCGCCCTGCTTTATTTGCGGGATGTGCTGGTGCTGCGGCACACGGGCGACGCCTCGCGCGTGGCAAATACAGACAAGCTGGCAGAGATTGAAAAGCACGCCATGGTACCGGATGTTGTGCTGGTAAACACAGCAGAGCTTTTAAACGGGCTGGCGGTAAAGCTTGCGCAGTGCCCCGGGCTAAACAAAAAGCTGGTTTTAACGGGCACATTGTTCGATATTTTGGAGGTGCGGCTGAAGACGCTTCGGGCGGGGGCGTAGCAGCGGCGAAAAGCATAACACAGTGCTGCGGTACGGCAAATGCCGGAAGTGGCATAGCAGTGGCAATAGCAAGGCAAAACACCAGAAAGGCATATATAAACATCATGAAAACGATTATAGGCGTCCGGTTCTCGGAGGTTGGCAAGGTATATTACTTTGATCCGGGGCAGCTGGAACTTACCATAGGGGATAACGTGATAGTGGAAACAGCGCGCGGCGTGGAATTTGGCGAGGTGGCGCTGGGGCCAAAGAACGTGGAAAAATTTAACAAGCAGCTAAAGCAGGTCATCCGCAGGGCGGATGAAAAAGACAGGAAAAAGCTGGGAAAAAACAGGGAAAAACAGCAGGAAGCCTTGGCTGTTTGCGAGGAAAAGATAGTAAAGCACAACCTGCCAATGAAGCTCATAGATGTTGAATATACATTTGACGGCGGCAAAATTATCTTTTATTTCACAGCCGAAGGGCGCGTGGATTTCCGCGAGCTGGTAAAAGACCTTGCGGCGGTGTTTAAAACGCGTATAGAGCTGCGGCAGATTGGTGTGCGCGATGAAGCAAAAAAAGTAGGCGGACTGGGGCCGTGTGGCCGGCCGGCGTGCTGTGCCTCGTTTATGGGCGATTTTCAGCCTGTTTCCATTAAGATGGCCAAAGAGCAAAACCTGTCGCTTTCGCCCACAAAGATCAGCGGGCTGTGCGGCAGGCTGATGTGTTGCCTCAATTACGAGCACGAGCACTACCGCGAGATGCGCAAAAAGCTGCCCAGGAATGGCGTAACGGTGAAAACGCCGGATGGCGACGCGGAGGTTGTGGATACCAATGCGCTCACGGGCAGGGTAAAGGTGAAAGCCGAGCTGCCGGACGGCTCGTTTGAGATGCGGCGGTATGAGCTGGCGGAAATCAAGATAAAAGGAAAAAGGGAAAAAGCTGTTGCCGCGGCCGAAGAAGTTGTGGTGGAAATTGATGAGGAAATGAAATCTTTACTGGATGAGTAATGCAGCGAAAAACGCGGTTAGCCCCGGTAAACCTGGGAATAAACAGGGAAAAAAACAGTTGCATTTTAAAGAAGTAGTGGTACAATAAAAATGGATTTAGGTTTGACAGACAAAATCAACAAAAGTAATGAACAATTATTTAGGAGGTATCACCATGGCTTACAAAATTTCTGACGAATGTATCTCTTGCGGCGCTTGCTCCGCAGAATGCCCTGCAGACGCAATTTCGGAAGGCGCAGACCAGTATGAGATCGACGCTGCGACTTGCACAGATTGCGGCGCTTGTGCGGATGTTTGCCCCACAGACGCTATTTCGCAAGGCTGAGTAAAAATTTTTGGGAACCCGCTGTTGTTGGCGGGTTTCTTTTTTTGCGCAAAAAGTGGTGCACATGGCCTGCCGCGCAGAGGGTAGGCGTGCGAAGGCTTTGTCATTTGCGTCCGAATGTAGTATTATAGAAGCCATGGAAACCAAAATGATAATTTGTGCGGTTGTTGTTGTGGCAGGGCTATTGTTCTTTGGCCTGATGATGTGGAAAAAGCCGGAACGCATGGCACTCGAGTTGCCCTATGACAAGCGGCTGAAAAAGTATCCCCCCGAATACAGGGAAAATGTGCTGAAGGCATACCTCCGGCAGATGCGCGCGGTGGGCCTTGGGCTTGCCATGGGCGGTGTGGCGATGGGCGTGCTGTTTGCGGCGATTGCCATAAACCCGGCGCTTTTGCCGTTGCTTAGCGTGTAACAATTTTTCAAATGTTCAAAAAAAGCCGTGGAGGGGCGGGCCATACGCCCATACCGCGGCTTTTCTCGTTCCTCTTGCGTGGCAGGACAGCTAAGCCCGCATAGCCGGGGCGGGATGAAAGCACCGGCTGTGCCACGTTGCAAAAGGGGGCGGTATGCCAGGCATACCAAACTATGAAAAGATATATCACATCCGTTCCGGTAAGCGAAAAAGCATCTGTCGGGCAGCCTCTGCGACCTGCGCTGCGGTCATTCCTGTAGCTGGGAGAGCCCTTTTGCGCTGCCCGCGTGGGCCTCTTCTGCCGTGTCGAACCGTGATAGAGTGGTTTTAAGCGGTGTAGAATCACAGAGGAGGTGCTTTTTCATTCCCGAAACGCCTTCAGTGTAGTATGCCAATGTGTATGCTGGGTGAAAAATCTGTGAATATTTTGTTATTTATAATGGGGGGCAAATAAAAAAGACAACCTTTTGTCAAAAGGGTACACAGCATGGATAGCCAGCTAGGTTTTCCTGCCGCGCCTGCCCTTTCCCTGCTTTTGTAACGATTGCTTGTGTTTTGTGCCGGATTTACATATAATAGGTATATTAACGATTTAGCGCCAACGATTGGTAGAAATAGAAAGCAACATTTTTTTGCCCGCAGCATAATCTGCGGCGCAAAAATGGCGATATAATTGGGGGAATGACGGTGCCATGTGCACTGTGGCTTGCGCAGTATAGCTGGGGTTGCCGTTTTTATGTGGCGGCTAATATAAGCTGTGTGTAAAAAAAAGGCGTCAATAGTCCTCTTTTTTTAGCAAAACAGCGCGGAGAAAATAACAGCATGGGCGAAAATGTAGAGCTGGAGCGGCTTCATGAGCAGCTTCGGCAATATGAATTGGAAAAAAAGAAAACCGACCGTAAGATAAGGCGGCTGGAGCATGATATCTCATCCATCAGCTCCATGTTTGAGAATGCCAAGCGCCTGCATGATTTTGACGTGCAGGAAAAAGAAAAACATAATCTTTACAACCGCTTGCTGCTGGAGGCATACCCACAGCTGCTTATGGTGCTGGATACCAGCCTGCATTATGTAATCGGCACGGGGGAGCTGATTGCTCAGCGGTTTAAAAAAGCCGATATGCTGGAGCTTAACGGCATGGCGCTTTCCGCCATTCTTGCTGGTGCGGCGGATCCCGCCTGGATTGAAAAAACATGCGAAAGCTGCCGCAGTGTGCTGCAAGGCGGCGAAAAAATGCAATATAACGATGAGCTATGCCTGTTTGATGATGAATTCTATTATGTGGAGATCAGCGTCACGCCCGCCCGTGCGGCGGATGGCAGTATGCAGGGCGTGGTTTTTTTGATGCATGATATCACCGAGCTGGTGACCATAACAGAGCAGGCGGAGGCTGCGTCCCAGGCAAAAAGCAACTTCCTTGCCAACATGAGCCATGAAATCCGCACACCCATGAATGCCATACTCGCCATGAGCAACCTGCTGAGCCTGACTGAGCTTGACGACGTACAGCGCGGTTATACGCAAAACATCGTCAAGGCTTCCGATTCACTGCTGGGCATTATAAACGATGTGTTGGATTTCTCCAAAATCACAGCGCAGAAATTTGAGATAACTCCAGGTGAATACAGCACGGCGGATTTAATAGCGGATATCTCCAACCTCATGAGCATACGCGCGAACGAGACAAAGCTTGATTTTGTGACAGATATCGAGCCGTCCATTCCAGCACGCGTTTTGGGTGACGACCTGCGCATAAAGCAGGTGTTGACAAATATTCTTTCCAATGCGTTTAAATATACGGAAAAAGGCTTTGTGCGCTTCTCCGCCGCCTGTGAGGCAACGGACGGCGGCACAGACCTCGTCTTTCGCGTGGAGGATACGGGCATTGGCATAAAGCCGGAGGAAATAGAGAACCTTTTTTCTGCCTTCTCGCAAATGGATACTAAGAAAAACCGTGGGATACAGGGCACGGGGCTGGGGCTTGCCATCAGCAAGGGGCTTGCCACCGCCATGAAGGGCGATATTTCTGTTGCAAGCGTATATGGCAAGGGCAGTGTGTTCACCTTCCGCGTGCCACAAAAGCCGGTGGGTGAGGCTGTGCTTGCCAGGGTGAAGCATCCGGACAAAAGTCGTCTTTTGATTTTTGGCGCGGGTCTGCACGCAAAAATGCTGGCACAGGCGGCAGAGCGTCTTTTTTTGCCGTTTGATCTGGTAGAGGAAGAAAGCGGGCTTACAGCCTGCATAGAGCAGCATGCCTATACGCACCTGTTTTATTGGTTCGACCAATCGCAGGATGTCATAAAACGGTGGACGTCCCACCTGCAGCCCATTCGCATGGTTGCCATACGCAACCTTGCCAGCGTTTCACGCAAGGAATCCACCGGACAGGTGGATGTGCTCTTTGAGCCGGTGATGGTATTCGATGTTGCCAATATTGTAAATGAAGGGCATGTACGCAAGGCAGCCGTGGACAAGGAGCAGCAAAAAACGCTGTCAGAGTTGCGGGTGAAGGATGTGTGGGCGCTGGTTGTGGATGACAACAAGGTGAACCTGATTGCCGCTTCCGAGATTTTAAAGCACTATGGTATGAAATGTGACACTGCGCTTTCGGGCAAGGAAGCGATCAGTATGGCGGCCGGCAAACAATATGATATTGTGTTTATGGATCACATGATGCCGGGCATGGACGGGGTAGAGGCCACAGCCCTGCTGCGTAAAATCAGCCCGCATTACGAAAAAATTCCCATTATAGCGCTTACAGCCAATGCTGTTTCCGGCGCGCGGGAGCTGCTTCTCGCAAGCAGTATGGATGATTACCTTACCAAGCCCATACAGCTAAAGGAGCTTGACCGCGTGCTGATACGGTGGTTGCCGCCTGAAAAGATACACTCCATGGAGGAGCCACAGCCGGAGGCGGAAGAAGCCGCCGGGATCTCGGCCCTGATACGCTCTATCGGCGAAGCCTGCCATTTAGATGTGCAGGCCGCGCTGGCACAGATGGGCGGGCAGGAAGAAACCTTCCTCTCTATATTGCGCGTGTTTTCCGGGGGAGCAATGGAAAAGGGCGATACCCTAAAGCGCTTTTGGAATGAGAAGGACTGGGATGCTTACCGCATAGAGGTGCACGGGCAAAAAAGCGCGTTGATGAACGTTGGTGCAAAGGAGCTGTCCGAAGAAGCGCGCAAGCTGGAATTTGCCGCGACGCACCATAATTACGATTATATTGACCAACACACCGCGCCTTATTTAAAGCGCAAGCAGCAGCTTATAAGCGCGATTTCCCAGGCGCTGCCCAAGCAGGATAAAAGCAGCCCGCTGGCCACGCCAGAGCAGCGGGCGGGCCTGAAAAAAGAGGCGGAAAAGCTACTGCCGCTGCTGGACGCGCTGGAGCACGACGCAGTGGACGAAAAACTGTCCGCGCTGTCTGCGCTGTCCTATGACAAGGCTGCGGACAGCCTGCTGGCGCAGGCAAAGAACGCGCTGGAGCTTTTTGATTACGACAAGGCGACAGAAGCCATAGAAAGCCTGCTTGCAGGCGAAGAAAGTGAGCAATCTTGATTGCAGGAATGCCTGCTGCAAGATGCTGCGAGAGGAAAGGACACCCGCATGAACACCGAGGCACAGAAATCATCTATACTGGTTGTGGACGACGACCCAACCAACCTGAAGCTTGTTAATGAGATTTTAAAGGGCGACTACAAGGTCTTTCTTGCGCCATCCGGCGAGCGGGCGCTCGTTTTTTTGGAAACGCGCATTCCCGACCTTATTTTGCTGGATTTGGAAATGCCGGGCATGAATGGGTATGACGTTATAAAAAAATTAAAGCAAACGCCCGCGTGGAAGGATATCCCCGTTATTTTCCTGACAGGGCAGGAGGGGCGAGACAAGGAGCAGGAAGCGCTGGACCTGGGGGCGGTTGATTATGTTTTAAAGCCGATTACCGTGGGCATTCTGCGCTCACGCGTGGCGTTGCACATAGAGCTGGCGCAATACCGCAAAAGCCTGGAGAGCATGGTGGACGAACGCACCACGCAGCTTAGGCGCACGCAGGATACTATACTCGACATCCTTGCCAGCATGACGTCCTTTCGCGATAACGAAACAGGCGCGCACATCAAGCGTACCACCATCTACGCGCAGATGCTGCTTGAAAAGCTGCGGAAATCCGGACACGCGGATTATCAAATCGAGCAGGCCTATGCGGATAGCATTGTGAAGGCGGCCAAGCTGCATGATATAGGCAAGGTTGCCGTGCCGGATAATATATTGCTAAAGCCCGCGCGGCTTTCGGAGGCGGAATTTGAGATGATAAAGCAGCACACGGTGTTTGGTGCGCTGATTATAGACAACGCCATGGAAGAGCTGGGCGACACCTCCGACTTTTTGAGCGTGGCGCGGGAGATCATCATCTCCCATCACGAAAAATGGGACGGGCGCGGTTATCCCAACCAGCTTGCAGGGAAGGATATTCCCATTTCCGGGCGTATTATGGCGATTGCCGACGTATACGACGCGCTGATTTCGCACCGCCCATACAAGCCGAGCTATACCCACGATGTAGCGGTGAAGACAATTTTGCAGGATGCGGGCACGCACTTTGACCCCACGCTGGTGGAGCTTACCAAGGACGAGATTATGCAGTTTGACGCGATTGCAAGGCAGCATATAGACGAGAAATATACGGAGTGGTCGTAACATAAAGCAAAAGGCGATTTATACAAAAGGGGTATATCATGGCTGAACTGGCAACATTTGATGATTTTAGCAAGCTGGACATCCGCGTGGGCGAAATTGTGGATGCACAGCCCTTTCCCGAGGCAAAAAAGCCTGCATACAAGCTGGCTGTGGATTTTGGTGAAGAAATTGGCGTTAAAAAATCCAGCGCGCAGATTACAGATTGCTATACGCCGGAGGAGCTCATAGGCAAGCAGGTTTTGGGCGTGGTAAACTTTCCGCCCCGCCGCATCGCCGGATTTTCCTCCGAGGTGCTGGTGCTGGGCGTATACGCACAGCAGGGCGTGGTGCTGATAACGCCGCAGCAGCCTGTGCAAAAGGGAGATAAGCTGGGCTAACAGCCAGCCGTTCTCATCTACACTCACACCGTTGTGCAAGAAAACAGGAGGGCAAAAGAATGCCGAGACCTACCACAAAGCAAGCCTTGCTTACCGCTGCCAATGAACAGTTTGAAAAAATGTGGACGCTCATCGATTCACTGCCGGAGGATCCGACGGCGGTTGTATTTGATTTCAGCGGCCTGGATAAAAAAGAGGCGCACTGGGGGCGTGATAAAAACCTGCGCGATGTACTCACCCACCTGTACGAGTGGCACCAGCTGCTTTTAAGCTGGGTCAACGCCAATCAAAGCGGGGAGGCAAAATCGTTTTTGCCCGAGCCATACAACTGGAAAACCTATGGTCAAATGAATGTGGGCTTTTGGGAAAAGCACCAGCCTACCTCCTATGCGGACGCGGAAGCCATGCTAAAGACGAGCCACAACGATGTGCTGGAGCTAATCGGCCAGTTTTCCGACGAAGAATTGTTTGAAAAAAAGCATTTCCCCTGGACGGGAAACTCTTCACTTGGATCCTATTGTGTCTCTGCCACGTCCAGCCACTATGATTGGGCAATCAAAAAAATAAAGCAATACAAAAAAATGTGTCCTGCCGACGTTAAATAGGATTTGATGATGCGGGCGTCCCTTGTTCTTCCTGTGCCAAGCGTGTGCAGTTTGATGTAGGGGGGCTTTTTGCTATACTGCAATATCCGCGCCGCCTTGCACGGGCAGGAACTCATCCATAGAAAACACAATGTCCATCACGCTGCCGTCCGAAAACCAGATGGCCATGCCATAGCCCCGTAGTCCGCGCCACTGAAGCGCCTTTTGGTATTGTTCCTCATCCCAGTCCTGCGTAAGCTCCAGCCATTCCGCAGCCGAAAGCGTTTCGCCATCCAGCACGAAAGTGTGATAATCCACGCACAGGGTGCCGCTGTCATATTCCTCCGATTGCATAAACTCTACTAATGTTGAGCATATCGATGTTTCGCTGTCTGTGGAGATGCGCGCTTCTTCATCCGGATAGGCCTGTGCCACATCTTCTATAGCGCTGCCAATGCCTATGCCGCGCTTTGTGGTGTGCTCCATCGGCGGAACGGAGTCTATCATGCGAAGGTTGATGGAGGTAATCGGTTCATCCGGCTGCAGGGTGCTAAACGATGCCAAATCCTCCTCCAGGTTAAATGCGCTGCCGTCCGCGTAAATATCATATTCTCCCGCTTCCAGCGCGGGGCCGTGTGGAGCGGGCGGCGTATCCATGGGCGCGGCGCACGACACGCAAGCCAGCAGCAGCCCCAGAGCCGCCAATAACAGTAGCTTTTTCATTGTTATTCCTTTCGTATGACGACAGAGCTTACCTCGTCGTTTGTAAATAAGAATTGCATCGTATAATACCAAAGCTCCCCGTCTTCCGCGGCCTTGGCTGTTTGCCCCAGTGTAAGGTCTTGCGCATATTCCATCCAGCCGGGCAGCGAATAGAGCGTGCCATTGTAGTCTATCGTGTAATACACAGCGCCGTAATCATACGCAAGTGCCACTATCTCATCCGTAACAAAGCTGTCCTTTTTTTCCAGGTATTCCTCCAGCGTCATGTAGCGCCCCAGTGGGTCATCTGTTTCCACCAGTATTTCGGCAGTTATGCCGTTATAAGCCTGCGCCACATCGCTTGCGCTGCTGCCAAGGCCAATGCCGCGATTGGTTTGCAGCACGGCATCTTCCTTGCCCTCCATCCACGGGGCGGAAAAATCTACGCTGAAATGCTGATGCATATCCATCACCGCTTCGCCCTCTTCATACGCGCTGAACTCCTCAATGGCAAGCGGCTGCTCGTCATTTGCGTGCGCGCACGCCACGCATAGCACACACAATGCCATAAGGCAAATTGCCAATACCCGTTTTGTCATACAAACTCCCCCCGTTTGCCACGCAGGCACTATTTACAGCTTACATATGCGGCGCTTACCTCGTCGTCCGTAAAAAAGAGCTCCAAATAGTAATGCTTGAACGCGTCGCCATCCACCGCCCGCTCCAGCGATTCATCGGAAACCTGCCCCAGCCCGGCGTTCCAGTCGGCCATCGCGTAGTAATCGCCCTGGTACTCAATTGTTTCGTACAGGACGGCATAGTCATAATCCGTCTTGGCCGCCGTATCCGTTTCATATTCGTCCCTGTGGTCGAGAAACTGCCGCAGTGTCATAGCGTCGTCCAGCCAGATCCGTGTCCCGATCTTCAGCGTCGCCTTCACATCACCGTAAGCAGCCGCCACCTCATCCGCGCTGCTGCCCATGCCAATACCGCGCTTGGTCACAATCCGGAATTGTTCGTCCGATAGCTCGGCAAGGTCAAACACATCTCCCGGCGTGGTGTTCAGTATGGGCAAATCGCCATCCTCAAAGTACGGCGCGTACTCGTCCGGCTGCAGCGTCATTTGCGCCCGTCCCGGCCCGCAGCCCGCGCAGATAACGAGAACCGCCAGCAGGCCAATGCCCGCGCCCACCCGTTTTATCATGTTAGAAATCCTATACATCCGCAACCTCTATGCTGCCGTCTGTGCCAAATATGGAATAGCCCGCCTGCCGCATACGCGCAATGTAATCCACCATGCCATAGGTGATGGATTGCCCGGGCAGTATGATAGGCACGCCGGGCGGGTATGCACCAACGCACACGGCAGAAACCTCGCCCACCGCGTCGATCATGGGGATGCTGCGCCTTCTTGCGTACACCGCCTCCCGCATAGACATGGCAGGCTTGCGCCGATAGATTTGTTGCAGCTCTTCATCCGGCTTTGTCCTTTTGATATGGTAATTAGCGCCTTTTATTTTGGAAAGCGCGGCGCGCAGCAGGTCAAACTCTGCTTTGCCATCCGCGACGGTGCACAGCAAAATAATATTGGAGGAATCTGCCGCCTCGATATAAACACCCTGCTTTTGCAGTGCCTTTGCCGCGCCAAACCCGCTTACGCCACGGTCTGTCACATCTATCACCAGCTTCAGCACATCGCGGTCATACGCACCGCAAAGGGGAGGCACGTCCTTTGTGACCACACGGTAGCCGCCAATTGCCTCTATTTTGCGGATATTGTCCTCCACCAAGTTTATCACCGCGCCCAGCGCCTCCTTGCCGCGCTCGCGCATAAACCCCAGCGCGTAATCCGCAGACGCCAGCAGCACATAGGAGGGGCTGGTGGTTTGCAGCATGTTGAGCCGTGACTGCACTACATTTGGCATCAGCCGCGTGTCCTCGCCCACGCACAGGGTGGCGCACTGGTTCATGGCGGGCAGCGTTTTGTGCAGGCTGGTAACCCAGATATCACATCCGGCTGCCGCGGGTGAATCGGGCATGAGCGGGGAGAAATCAAAAGCCGCTGCGTGCGCCGCGTCACAAATGACTTTTTTGCCTGCGTTGTGCACAATGGCGCAAATCTCGTTGAGGTCACAGCACATACCATAATAATTGGGGTAGGTGAGGTATACTGCCTTTGCGTCCGGGTGCTCGGCCAGCACGGTGCGGACGTCCTGCGGCGTAATGACGCCGGGCAGTTCGGGGTTGGCGTTTTGCGGGATCATAAACACCGGCACAGCGCCCGCAAGGATGAGGCCGTGCACAGCGGAAAGGTGCATGTCGCGCGCCACAATGATTTTATCCCCCGGTTTAAGCACGGAAAGCATGGCCGCGTGCACACCGCACGAGCTGCCGTTTACCAGTAGAAAGCTTGCGCCCGCATGGATGAACCCCGCGTGCAGTGCCTGCGACTCGCGAATCACGCCCGCGGGCATATACAGGTTGTCCGCGCCGGGCAGCTCTGTGATG
>JAJDHD010000058.1 GCA_030266015.1 Christensenellaceae bacterium OttesenSCG-928-K19
GCCGCTCCTGCGCCAGCATGGTTTCCTCGCTGTTGACCACATACCTCTCCTTGCCGTCGATCTCTACCTTGTCACGCACCTGCGCGGAACGCAGATTTAATGTTGCTTCAATGATCTCATAGGCGTTCATGCGCTTGGTGCCGTAGGTTTCTGTGGCAAGCACATTTCCGTGTGTGTAAGGCTTGTTTGAGATAGACCAGGATGAGGAATAGCCGGAGTATTGGACGCTCAAACGGTTTTGCGCCCAGCCCGGCGGGTCGAGCGTTTCCACAATAAAATCTTTGATGTCATCCTGTGGAATCCATACACTGCCCAGCCGCACTTCGATATCTGCCGCCTCAATATCTTCCGGAATGACGCTTTTTAGTTCCTGCACGTTTACCTGATACCGATCATCAGTCTGCGCTTTCAGTTCTGCCAGCCGCAGCTTTTGCCGCACATTCCCCGAAAGATATTCATCACGCGGCAACCAACGGGCAGTGCCCGCAGACATACTCGCATTTACATCGGGATTTGCATCATTCTCATGCCCGGTAACCTCACGTTGTAAGTCATCCAGCGTTATGTCCAGAAATATTTGCCCCTGCAAACCGGTGACGAGTTCATTCTGCTCCATGCCACACAGGCTGCTCATGAACGCAACATCCACGCGCCCGCGCTCCGCCATACTGACGATGAGCGCATCCTCCGGCGTATCGGCTTTTTCCATAACAAGCTGTGGTTTGATGGTGCGCTTACTAAAAAATGCCGCCTTGCCCACAAACTCATTTTCATCGTTCATGATCTCTAGCGAGCAGAGCAGGGGATAATCCGCGTCGTTCTGAAAAGCCAGCTTATTACCCCGGCTGTTTATGATCCCATATTTTTTCGTGAAATCATCGTACAGAGTATTCAGCCCGGCTTGCATGCTTTCGATCTGGTCGTCCGGCCGGTTTTCCATCTGCGCGTCAATAATATCCCTGACCTGCTTGCGGATACTGATCATACCGCGCACCCGCGCTGCCGCTGTGTCATTGAGCTCTGCCCTAGTCATGACGGAGTTTTCGCGGTAATATATATCACCGTCCACAATGGCAAACGTAAAGTTCTTTACATCCGGGTCGGCGGGGCGGGCAAGCGTCCGCAGGCTTTCCGCATCGGCGTCAATCAAATCCAAGTCATCTGTGTCACGGTAGCTATACTTACCTTGTATGTTTTCCACAGCCGCGCTGAGCAACTCCGGCAGGGAACGATCCTCATACGGAAAGCAGGCGGTATCTTTGCCATACATCGTGCTGTCGTACGACATCCTGCCCAGCACCATCTCCGGATGCTCCGCAAAATATTCATTGACCGGCACACCGTCATCTGTCTGTGACAGATGAATCCAATCAGAGCGGGTAGCACCCGCTGGCATGTCGCGTTCCGGCAAATCCGTATCAAGGTCATTCGCGCCCGCGTCCAACACTATTGGCCGATCCCGTTTCTGAAGAAAAAGAATATCCGCCGTAACCTCCGTGCCAGCGTTGGCTTTGAACGCGGTGTTAGGAAGGCGGATTGCGCCTAATAGCTCCGCGCGTTGCGCAATGTAGCGCCGCACATCCGGATTGGTTTTGTCCATAGTGCCTTTGGATGTCACAAACGCAACGACACCGCCGGGACGCACTTTATCTAGCGTTTTTGCAAAGAAGAAATCATGGATGAGAAAATTGTGCTTGTTGTACTTTGGGTCGCTGACCTTATATGAGCCAAAGGGCACATTTCCGATTGCGACGTCGAAGAAGTTATCATCAAACTGCGTGTTCTCAAAACCGGATTGCGTGACCTGCACCTTTTGATAAAGCTGCTTTGCGATTCGTGCCGTTATGCTGTCCAGCTCCACACCGTACACTTTGCTATGAGCCATACTGTCCGGAAGCATACCGAAGAAGTTTCCGATGCCGCATGCCGGATCGAGGATATTCCCTGATTGGAAGCCCAGGTTTTCGAGAACTGCATACATTGAACGTACGACCAGTGGCGATGTGTAATGAGCGTTCAGCGTGGATGCACGGGCGGCAGTGTACTCATCGGATGAGAGCAACCCCTTTAACTCGGCATATTCGTTTGTCCATGAGGTATTTTTCTCATCAAACGCCTGCGGAACAGCGCCCCAGCCGGTATATCGGGCCAGTATCTCCTGTTCATCGACAGTGGCCAAACGGCTCTCCGCTTCAATTTGTTTCAACAGACGAATGGCCGCTAAATTATCCGCATACCGCTGCTTCTGCCCGGCGACGCCGTAATTGTCGTCCGTGATACGGTAATCCTTCTTTTCAAGCGACTGCCGGACTTTTGCTTCCCAAACTTGCTTACCGGTTTTTTCAATTTCCGCACGAAATTCATCCAGCCCGGCTGACGCAGCCTTGTAGTCCGCATACTGGCCATAGACAAGTTCACCCTCTGAAACCGGTTTATCATGCAGGGAGATATGGGTGCTGAGCTCGTCCCTGAATTCGTTTATGACATAACGCACATCATGCGGCTGTGCGTGTCGCTCACGCATCTCGGTTAGCTCTGCCGCTTCCACCGGCCGAACAGTGCCCGCAGGCATGTCGCGCCTCGATTGCTCAGTATCAATACTTGCTCTGTGCCCGCGCCCACCTAAGACTTCCTCCGGTGTCTTGGCGTTTTCAATGGCAATGCCGTTTCGAGTAGGGATAAGAGTGACTTCCGTCGTTACATACGACAAACCGCCGGAATTATGATAGACATGGAGTACGCCGTTGCTGTCGTAACCGATGGGATCGCCATCTTTGAAAGAGGACAAATCCACATCGTCGATCGTATCGAATCGCAGCAAGCCGTCGCCCGGTTCCTGCTCTCGTGCTTCGTCAATCCGCTGCTGCGCCCAATCTTCAAAATATATCCGGCGGAGCGGAGCAAGCTGCTCATCGGGAATATCCAGCAGATGTTGATTTCCGTTTACTTCCGAAAGCGCTTCATACAGATCGGACCTTGTGACATCGAGCGGCGCAAGCGGCATGTCAGGGTCTACCAGCGTAATGGTATCGCCATCTATCGCTGTAATCTCATGCACCGAACCGTATACAAATGCACGATTCCCAATTGATACTGCATAGCGTCGCTGCTCCCGCGCCTCCTGCTTAACACGGCTTATTTCAATATCCCGTTCACGTTCTTTTTCATAGAAGTCCGCACGATATGTCTGGTAATCTGCGTAATATGGCTGATATGCTATTTCCTCGTCTGTCAGGTAGGTGCCCTCGTCCACCATCCTCTTTATGTGCGCTGCAACCTTCGGCCAGGATAAGGATTCCTTCATGTCCCCACGCGTATACCTGATTCCTTTTGGATCGTGCTCTTCACTGCCACGAGTGCCATCAGAAAAGAATCGAGTGCCGCCGCCGGTGCCGTATTCTTCTTTCAAAAACGATGCGAACGCGGAGCCGGTACTGTCCTGCTGAAAACGGGTATAGATGCGGTATTTACTATCCTCAAAACTGCTGCCGTGCCGCAGGAGATGATCAATTTCTTCCTCTGAAAATGAAAAACCGGAGGAATCCTCCGGTTCGCTGATCTTTGTGGTTATGTTGTCGGGTTCAGTACGATTTCCTCCATCACCATCTGCTCCGCTGTGTCGCTCAGATAATTGTTGTACCGGACGGTCTTCAGGAAATCCTCCGTCCGTGGCGGCGGGCTCTTCAGACGCATCTGCTCCATGATCCTGTCTTTCCTCTCCTGTGCCGCCATCTCGATCTCGTGGCAGTGCCGGTTCAGACTGCCCTCTGTCAGCATTGTCGTGTACATCCCCGGTTTGTTTTCCTGTAGAAACCGTTTGTGCATCCTGCCGTATTTGGTCAAAGGATAGTTGTCCGCTGCTCTCTCCACTGCGGGATACAGAATCCCGTCTTTTTCTTCGTAGCTGATCTCTTGCATCTTGTTCGCTCCTTTCAATCTCCCGTATTTTTACTTCTATCTTTTTCAGCAACCCGGCAGACAAATCTCGGACTGCATTTCCAACGATGTTGATCGTCGCCGGTGTATTGAACAAAACAATTTCATTAAAATGCAGGTTGTCTGTCTTTAGCCCACACCGCTTGAGCGTGATATATTCCACGCTGGTTTTCAGGAATTGCAGTACATGTTTTTGCTGCGTTGGCTCCGGAAACTTGGCGAAATTGCTACCAGTCTGTGCTGTCTTTAGCTCTTCTAAGTATGCCTGATACCCATCTTCCACAAGCGCATGCGCCGCCCGACGAATACTTTTCCTGATGCTGATGTCCCCGGCTTCGTGCGCAAGTTCCGCGTCACTAAGCAGCATTTCCGCCACGTCGCCGCTGCCGCGTTTTGTGAGTTGCCATATGGCGGGCGGAGTCTTTGTATTGGCGACAACATCCGCTATGTCGAATACATATTTAATTTTACCATTGCCACTGGCGGTGTCAAAAAGTGCGATGCCTTTAGCGCCGGACTTGATCCAGCACCCCAGCTTATTCCACAGCTCAAATGAAGCGCAGGCTGTTGCATCCGGGCGCTGCGTATAGACAAGAATCTGGTCGTGAAAAGGGTATTTGTACATATATGCCGCGGTATCAAGAAAATGCGCCCAGCGATGTTCATCTTTCGTGATATCCGCGAGCGTATTCCGATATATTTCGTTCAAATTTTGCTTTTTCATCTATATGCTGCCTCCCTTGGTTTCGTTTTTTTTTACATCATCATTGAAATCTTTGGCTTCGGGCATTAAGATTTCCACTGTTTCAGCCTTCTTAGAATCTAACAATTCTTTTGCTATCTTGTTGGCGTTGTCCTGTCCGGTAGGGTCGTTGTCAAAACAAAGCTGCACATGAGATACCTCTTTGTTATTGCGTATGTAGGTAAATATTGCGGGCTTTGCCACGCCGCCCAGGGCGAGGTAATGACACTCATCCCATTTAGCCCCTTTTTGTTTTTCCAATGTCATGAAGCTCAGGGCGTCTATGGCGCTCTCAAAAACGCGAAGCTGATTGCATTCTTTGGCGGGAGTGTACGACCATCCCCATACTTTCTTACTGCCGGTCGGCTCACCGGTAAAAGGCTTTTCGGGATTTGTGCCTTTCAGCGCCGCATACCGCATCGTGCCTTTTTTGTCGTATCCGGGGAACACGCAGTTTTTGCGGGTATCTTCATACAGCAGCTTTTTGTGGATCATGTGATTCACAATATCCTTATCTATACCACGCGTTTCGGTTAGATACATGAAGGCATGCTTGGTTGTTTTATTTTTCTCCGGCGGCACAAATATCTTGTTTTTCGATCCGGAAAGATTGATTTCAGGAGTCGCTTCCTGATCCGTATCCTGTTCTTGTGGTACAGGGACAATGATGGGCCTGGACGAAACAGGGGGTAGCTCTTCTTTGGGTGATATGTCCGTGGCTTCGGGCAGGGGAATTGCCTTTTCCGATACCTGTATTTCTTTAGCAGAATCAGCTTCCTTTACCTTTTGCGCATATTTTTCCAGTTTTTCCCGCACACTCGGTTTTTCAACCTTGATTCCCTTGAACTCTAAAAGGCTGGTGACAGCTTCGCGAAAATTAAGCTCCCCATATTCCTGAGCAAAATGAATGGCCGTGCCTTTGGTGAAACCGCGTCCGTTGTCCTTGCCACTATGGCGTATCCATTTGTTGCCGGTGATTTTTAGGCTGTCGTAGTCCGCGTGGCAATATGTTTCGCCACTGAAACGACGTAGCGGAATCCCCTTGGCGGCACAGTATTCCACGATATTTACCGATGCGGCCTGGTTTAATTGTTCTTCTGTAAAACGCATATGCATCTTCCTTTCAATTAAATGCAAAAAAAGAGAACCGGTAATTCAGGTTCTCTTTCAAATAGCATTTTATTAATTTGATGATTTTTTAGTTCATCAGAATCCGCTCAACTCCATATCTTTGGATCATGGATTCAAAATCATAGATATAGTTTTGAAAATCCCAGGTTTTTCCTGATGGATGGAGTATCATGGTGTATACAACGCTGGTGGTGGGGTTGTCGTCATCATCGTAATCAGGCTTGACTTCTTTCACCCTGACAATAGACTTTTCGCCGCGTTTGCTCTGCGTGACAAACGCATCGCCCCGCCGGATCCCTTCCGCAGTGTAATCCATCATACCAATCACCTCTCCTCATTTTTCTTCCAGCATACCATCTGATGATACCAAAAACGGTTTGTGATATACTGAAAACGTAATATTTTCAAATATGAGTCTTTAGGAAAGGTCGCAGGGGATTATGACACTACTTGCAGCCGGGATTATCTTCATAGCGCTATTGGTATTGGCAATCGTCTTTTTCATACGGTACAGCAAAACAAAAAAGACGCCTTTCCTTATATTAGGCATCATCTTTATTGTGCTGATAGCTGTTGTCGTGATCTATGGCCTGGCTGCCGTCCTGCTGATTGATGCGATTGAATAGGGTCAGGAATGTGGCGACATGGCTGCATTCCGAACCGATGCTATGAGCGCCGCAACGATCATTGGATCAAGCTGGATTCCCGC
This sequence comes from Christensenellaceae bacterium OttesenSCG-928-K19, assembly GCA_030266015.1. GTDB lineage: Bacteria > Bacillota > Clostridia > Christensenellales > Christensenellaceae > UBA5399. The sequence goes on from JAJDHD010000058.1 coordinate 6,519, forward strand.
TTGCTCATTCAGAAAGTCTACCGCGTCATCCTGGCTCCATGCTTGCCGGTACGGCCTATCAGAAGTCAGGGCATCATATATATCCACAACGGCGATGAGCCTGGCTGAGAACGGAATTTGTTCGCCGGTGAGCATTAGATACCCCGAGCCGTCTATGCGTTCATGGTGATACAGCGCCGCCTGTGCGCAAAACTTATGTATTGCATCCGGCATGTTGTTTAGCATGTGATATCCAATGGTGGTGTGCCACTGAATGATCTTATGCTCATCGCTTGAGAGTGCGTCAGGCTTGTTAAGGAGCTCTGCCGGCACCCCGAGCTTGCCTATATCATGGAAAAGCCCGGCAGCGCTGAGCAAAATGCGCCCTGCTTCGCTTATTGCAAGCTCAAAGCTGACCTTCTGCGCTAGGGCAGATACGTTTATTGCATGCTGCATATCTATCATATGTTTTCATCCCCTTCAATCTTTACAGCCAGGATAACCAGCCTGCCATCTTTCCCGTAGATGCTGCGGTCGCAGGTAGAAAGCGTAAGTATTTGGTCATCCGCCTGAAGTATAGTGTCGGTATAATGCAGAGATAATGCTCTGGCCTGGCTGATCCATACCAGAAAATCATCCTGCGTTTCAAATTTCAGTTGCAGGTAGTTCCAATTTGTATTGCGTATATCATGGTTTACAACGGCAAATATCTTCCACCAACCATGCTGCGCGTAGATGGTATCGAACTGCACATATCTATGGGTATCATAGTGGGCATGGTCTTTATATTCGAGCAGCGTGCCAAACATATCTTTGCGCCCGCTTCCCATGTTATGGCCATAGAGCACTACATTCTGATCGGGTGCCTTGACGTCATTGTTCATATCGGCAAATACCGCTCCGGCAGAGCTTCGAGTGCCTAAAAATGAAGTGTCCAGATATTTGCTGTTGTTAGTGGTTTGCACCACGGGATAGCTGATGAGGGTATCCGGGATATGGAGCCAGCCTACAGTATCCGGATTTTCCCGCAGTAGCGCACCAAAATCTATCCGCAGGTATGGAAGAGGGTCTGTCTCTAAGTGATATTTTTCGTCTGACGAATGGATTTCTATCATTGGTATTGATGCAAAGTCTGTCTGGATTTTAGAATATTCTGAAAATTCCTTTCTGGCTACAAAATACTCTATGATTAAGTATGTGGCGCTGATTATGAAAATCAGGGTAAATACAATTGCGATTATTTTCATGGCACAACCTCATATTGTAATGAAAAAGGGCGACCATTGCTGATCGCCCATATTTCACCGGACACTTATCGTCCGTGAGTTATTTCTCTTCCATCTTCGACTTCTTCTTTGACTTCATGAACAGAATGAAAGCCCCCGCAGCAGCGCCAATTGCCACAAACAGCAGCCACAACGGCAGCCCATCTCGACCTGTTCTTGCTCCGGTTCCGGTAGTCGTCACAACCTCAACACCGACGCCAACAGTCTGGGCGTCGTCATCGATATCAGCATGCGCGGCAACCTCAGTGCCTTCATGCGTCAGCGATTCAAATACCACCAGAATCTTGTTTTGCAGCGCAGTGGAGTTGAAAACAAATTCCACATTAACGCTACCGGAGGGTTCTTTGGGCACGAAAGCCTTTTCCGCAGTGATCTCTTTGCCACTGGCCAGCACAGACTTGCCCGTTTCTTTGTCCATCAGAACGCCCTTTACAACATACTCCTCACCGGGAGCAAGGTTCTGGTAGGACACAACGTCGATCACCTTAACGGTTTCAGCCACAGGGATGATCTTTGTGCCATCCTCGCCGGTCGCGCTTGTACCTATGGATATATCTTTGAACACAACGGTCTGCCCGTCGTCTTCAATCTCGGCATGCACGGCAATCTCAGCATCATCGTAGTAGAGCGCCTCAAATACCACAACCGCTTTTCCACGCAGTTCCAATGCATTCAGCGTAAACACAACCTCCACGCTGCCGGAAGATCCCTTTGCAACGAACTTCGTCTCGGCGGATATTTCTTTTCCATCTACAAGCAGCGGTTCGCCGGTCGCCTTGTCCATCAACACGCCTTTGACGACGTAGGTCTCTCCGGCTGCAAGCCCGTCATACGTCACAACATCAACGATCGTAGCCTTTTTCTCCGCCAGGAGTTCCTTCTCACCATTTACCCCGGTTGCGCTGGTCTTGATCTCGGGATTCTTGAACGTGACAGTCTGTCCCTCGTCCTTAATATCCGCATGCACGGCTATCTCACGCCCTTTGTACTCCAGGGACTCGAACACGACAACCGTCGTTCCTTTCAGAGAAACCGAGCTGAACGTGAACTCCAGTTCAAACGTGCCGGATTCCGCTTTGGATATAATGGTTTTCTCCGCGGTTACGGGATTACCATCCACCAGCAGCGGTTCGCCGGTTTCCTTATCCATCAACGTGCCCTTGATCGTGTAGGTTTGGCCCACTATCAGATTTTCAAAGGAAACAGTATCAATGATAGTGGTTTCCGGATAGATATCCAGTTCCTTTTCATCGTTCGGGCCGGTCGCGGAAGTGCCGATCTGAGGATCATGGAATACGACGGTCTGCCCCTCGTCCTCTATGTCCGCATGCACAGCGATCTCCGCGTCGTCGTGATACAACGTCTCAAACACCACCACGCTCCTGCCTTTGAGGGCAGCTGAATTAAAGGTAAACTCCATTGTAACAGTGCCTGATTCAGTAAGCGCTTTAAAAGTCTTCTCAGCGGTCGCTTCCTGCCCGTCAACCAGCAGCGGAACATTCGCTTCCTTATCCATCAGGATACCTTTGACTGTATAGTCCTTGCCGACTTTTAGACCGGAATAGTATACCGTGTCTGTAATCGTTGTTTCTTCGGAGATATGCGCGTCATTTGCGGTGGATTCCTGATCCAGCGCCGTTGTAAAGATTTCCGGCACCTGGATGTAGTCATCAGTCAGCGTGCCAAGGTCGATCACCGTCATATGGCGGTATATGGACACTTCGATGGTCAGGAGCTCCAGTCCATCGTTTGCGTCGCAAGGCTGCTCCGCGATGACGTAATCATCGTAGAGCAGTGCACCCAGGCTGTCGTCCAGCGTACGCATCTCACCAAACCACACACCATCGCGGTCAGATTCGCCACGATTTGTATTCTGGCTGTGCGGATTCCAGCTCGAAGCCGTGCTGAACTCTCCGTTGCGGTCAGTGACAACGATGTGGCTTTCGCCCGTCGTTTTGGATGTGATCATAAAGGGAACGCCAGCCAGCCGGTTTGCGTCACCATCAGAGATCTTCACGCCTTTCAGGTCACCGCGAATGGGATTGTTTTTGATGGCAGTCTCAGATGTATTCATTTCTACAATTTTCCCGTAGGTACGTATTGCGAAAGTCCTGCTCAGCACACCTGTTGCAAGATAACCATCCGGCGGCGATATTTCCCTCAGCTCATAAGTGCCGTAGGGCAGCAGGTCGGCAGAAGTTTCAGCCATGCCGTCAGCGTCGGTCGTCATGGTATGCACAACCTCGCCGGGAGCATATAGCTTTTTTGCCACCAACACACTGTCCGCGCTCCTGTTTATTACTTCAAATACTGCGCCTTCCAGCGTAGCGCCGCCCTGTGCCCGGTTCTCATCAATTTCATTATCGAATTTCAGTACACGGACGCCGCCACGAATAATGTCATTCCGAATGGCTTTTTCGCTTGCTTTCAGGTTGACGATCACGCCATTTTCCCGTATCTGAAATGACTGTTTGATCACACCGGTGTTGAGATAGCCGGTCGGCGGCGTTTTTTCTATCACCTCATAGCTGCCGTAGGGAAGCAGGTCATTTGCTGTGCCCGCCCAGCCGTCGGCGTTTGTGGTCATAGTATGCACAACCGTACCCGGCGCATATTCCTTATCGTTTACCACAACACTTTCGGCACTCCTGTTCCAAATCTCCAGCACTGCGCCCGCAAGCGTAGCGTTACCCTGTTTCAGCTTTTGGACATTGCGCTCTATATCGAGCTTCACAATTTCCACGCCGCCACGGATAACGGTATCCGGCACCACAGGCTCGTTGTAGGTGTATACAGGTTCCCGTTTTCCTTCGGTCGTAACCTGCCGGATATACATCGTGTCATTAAGCAGATAACCGGCGGGCGCTTTGCTCTCCTGAATGGTTACAGTGCCAAGCGGCAGCGTAACGATTTTACCGGTGCTGTCGTAATACAGTTCATCGCCGGACACCTTGTAATCCGGATGCAGCATTGCGAATCCGTCTTCATCCGTCGCCACTACCCACGAGCGGGCAGGGGACACATTTTTCAGTTCGTTTTCGGTATAATGGCCTTTGTAATACCTGATGGTGAATTGGGCATTCTTGAGGCTCGCACCGCCCTGCGGCGTGCCGGTATTGGTATCCGCATCCTGTTTTTTGAGAAGGATGGTCACAGGGTCGCCCTGCGCAATGTTCTCCACCTCAACCGTTGCTGTATTGCCGGATGTGATCTCAAAGGATATTTTCTTGCCCTCATCTTTGATCACATATCCTTTGGGCGGAGAAACCTCCATGATGTAGTAGCCGGTGCCGGTTGCCAATCCCTCCAGCTTTCCTTTGCCATCCTTATCGGTTGTGATCGTACCAACCTTAACATCGCTCCCGTTATATACATCGAAAACAGCGCCCTCAAGCGAATAGCAGTCGTTATCATCCGTCTTGGCAGGATCGTTTGATGTCTTTACGATCGCCAGATCGCCGGTGGGTGTATAGTCCCATCCCATCAGGCTCTGGTTGGTACTGCTACCCACATTGTAGAGGAAAACATTGAATCCCTCGGGTGGCATGGCCTGTGCATTTATGGCGGCGATCAGGTTGTGCAGATGCTGGGTGGTTGCGCTGTCAAGGCCCTTAAAGGCTTCTGCATTGTCCAGCCACATGTACGCTGCCGCCGCATGGCAAAGGCCATAGGCGGTCATGGAGTCCGGGTTGCCAAACAGGTTGTTTTTCACGCTATTGTACCCCGGCCCGCCGTAAAGATACCATGCAGCTTTGATCAGATCATCATATCCCGTACCGCGTTCCAACCAGCCACTCACATCATAGGTGCCCGAGTTCAGTCCGGATACCGTTGGATCGAGACAGAATGCCGTGTTGCCATTGGCTGTGTAGTAACTCGTGTAATACCCATAAAAAATCTGATCGCTGCTCCTTGTATGGACAACCGTTGTTGCGGATGTGCCCATCGCAGACATACCGCCGCTCATTGCCCGCATAGTTGGCGCGTAAGCTGTTATGGCAATGTCGCCGCCTAATGCTGATGCGGAAACATGAAGTGTACCGCCATCCACGCTGTATGCGCTTTCGTCAAGGTCGATGCCGTTCTGCGATACAACTAGATTGCCGGATACAGCGAGGGGAACGGCCAGAGCGCTTGCATTTGATGCAGTGGTAACAGCCTCTGTTGTTGTAGTGAATTTGCCGTTTTGGTATACGCTGATGGTTGCCGTAACGGCTAGTTCCGTGACCTCGGATGCCGGGCAGTACCAGTGGACGGTAATGTTATGCCCCATGAAATCTGAGGACAGGGAAACAAGACCGGTTGCCAGGTCATACGATGCCTGCGCGGTAATGTCCTCGTTGCCATTCAGGAGCACTTGGAAGCGCAGTGCATCTGTACTGACCGGCACTTTATCCGGATACATATTTGCCGCAATGGTAATATCATCGCCATTTGCCATTGCAAGTGCATTGTATGAATGAGTTGATGCGATGGTGTAATCCGCAAAACTGCCAACATTCTGGTTTTGATCTGCGGCATAGTAATGATATACAACCTGCACCAGCGGCTTATCCACTACCTTGACCAGTTCTGGCTCGACCTCAATGGCCGGGGTATCATCTGCCAGGGAATCCAGAGCAGCCTCAGATACTTCAGAACTCTGGACTTCAAGTGCGGGATCACCTGGTTCGCCGGGCAGGCTGTTGCTTGAACCGCCGGTGGCTTCATTCTCTGTAGCAGTGACAATCTCAGTGATGATCTCATCGGGGGATTGCCCGGTTGATTCGGGCATTGGTTCTATGCTTGTCGCCATCGCCGTTATGGGCATCATGGAAAAGCATAGTACAATAACCAAAAGCAACCCTATGGTTTTTTTCGATATGTTTTTCATTCTAAAATTCCTTCCATATATTCTGTGAGAGTTTGAAAAAAGGACATAAAGAATCCTCGCTCTCGCGCAAGGATTCTTATGCTCCGGAGTACAAAAAAAGACTTGCGATTTGCAAGCCTTTTCAAAATGCCTGTTTTTCGGTTTTAATATGTGTTGTAACAGTGATCCTCGCCATTCATCTGATGTTGCTTCATATGCGCGGCATAATCACTTTCAGAAAGCACCGCGCCGCAGGA
>JAJDHD010000059.1 GCA_030266015.1 Christensenellaceae bacterium OttesenSCG-928-K19
AAGTTTTTTGTTCTATTCATATTTTGGAATTGATATTGGTTCGGAAACGAATGAACTTTTTAGTGCTTACTCAAACAGGGCATACCGTGACTTAGCACGAACTATAAGAGGGATTGGTGGTAAGAAAACGACAATTAAGTATGACCGCAAACAAGAAGTGGCAAAACTCATGTTTCAAGAAATAATAAGTTGTCCTAGCAAAAAGCGTGAGGATTTTGACGACTGGCATAGTGGATTGTGTAACAAGATTGCAGATATATTTAAGCCAATTGCAGAACTGAAATATGGCCAAACTCAAAAATGGCTGAATATGACGATAAAATACTTATGGTTAAATAAAGTGGGAAAAACAGAATCCTTTTTTAAGTATAATGAAAAACATCTGCACATTCCGTTAGATAGTATCATTTTGAATGGTTTATATAGCGAACATAAAACATATTTTGTAAACAATGACATCAAATGGAGTAAAAATAGTTCGTGGAGTAGAATAGAAAAGGATACATACGTGAAGATGCAGAATGCATTTCGAGATTATTTTAAAAAGCATAATAAATCAAACCCTCTTGATTGGGAGAGCGAAAAGTGGGTTGAATGGAACAATAACAAAATGTAAGGAGATTCCTGTTCTATAATTTGATGAAACGAAGGTGACGAGAAATGGATAAAATTCCGATTGTGTGGAGAGTTAACCTAAAATTGAAAAAGAACAAAAAAATGGATAGCAGAATTGTGCAATTCTGTATTGACGAGGGTTATGTTATGATGGGCTGGAGACCCAAATCAGGAAAAAAATACGTTGATGCGACTCATTACGTTCAAGACTACGATGCCGAATTTCAAATAGATAGAACTGCAACAAAACGTAAGCCGGGCTATGAAGTTGCGTGCGAATATTACTTTGAGATGAATAAGGGGGATATATGTTTGCTCCGCAACGAAGGAAATATATACTATATTGGTGAGGTGATTGACGACATGCCGATATATGCAATGGAAGAGGATTTGCCGATTGCGGTCGAATATGGGGTGTCGTGGGTCAGAAAAGTAAAATGGCAAAAGATTGGTGAACATGGAAGGCAAAATGAAACACCCGCGAGAATTGTTGGATTATTATCGGAACGACGTCAGGCGACAATTAGCAAACGTATTTCAGATATTGTTTTAAGAAAAATATGTGCGTTAGTCTTAAAAAAGGAGAATATAGACAATTTGCCTAGCGAAGAATTGAATAGTAATAATTTCGCAAATACCATGTATTATCATACGCTGGAAGATTTGGTTGCACTTTATCTGCAAAAAACACGAGGATACTTATTTTATGCTAGTTCTGCGAAAGCAACAACACCGGCATACGAGTATATCCTGATTGATGAAAAAAAGCGGCAACATATTTATGTCCAGGTAAAACAGAATGCACCAATTAACCTAGATGATTTCAAAGAAAACGACTATGGGAATGCGCTTGTCTATGTTTTTTCAAACGTTGGGTATATTGGAAAAAGCAAATCATATATTAAAAGCATAGACAAAGAAAGTCTATTCCATTTCTTTAAGAAAAACCATTCGATATTGCAGGACAGTTTTACATATGAAAAGATGCTTTTTGATTTTGAGAGTATGTGAAATTTCGAATCGATAGACAAATCCATAATATTTAATATAATGATATGAAACATTATAATGGATGGATATACGGTCGCGGAAAAGTAAAGTTGTAATTGGCTCTTATAATGAGTATAATATCCACAAACCTATTTGTTCAAGGTCCATACCCCAGTCCCACCCAAATTAGCCCCATTGTCTGAACATAAATAGACCACTAAAACACACAATGAGCGAGTAGGTTTACACAGCCGGCTCGCTCTTTTTTTGTTGTAGGAAATAACAGGAAAGCGTAAAAGGAAATGTGCCGGAAAGAGGCTTGTATAAAGGTTGTGCGGCGCGATTGAGACGCGCCGGATACCATGACGGCGGATTGAAATAAGCTGATATATGAGGAAAAATGTGAAGGGGAATTTGGGGGAGGAAGTGGACAAATAGGATGTGAGAAGGGGATGGTTTATGGTCAGACACGATCAGTCCATACACCCCTCAGCACCAAATTAGCACCATTGTCTGAGAATAAATAGACCACTAAAACACACAATGAGCGAGTAGGTTAACCACACCGGCTCGCTCTTTTTTTGTTGCAGGAAATAACAGGAAATCGAGCAGGAAAGATTGCCGGAAATCATCTTGTAGAGCGGATTTAGCACTGCTGTAAGAGTGGGGGAGATATGATGGCAGCGGATTGAAATAAGCTGATATATGAGGAGAAATGTAGGGGGATGATGGGGGAGGAAGTGGACAAATAGGATGGGAGAAGGGGATGTTTTATGGTCGGACGCGATCAGTCCATACCCCAGTCCCACCCAAATTAGCCCTATTGTCCGAACATAAATAGACCACTAAAACACACAATGAGCGAGTAGGTATTGGCACCGGCTCGCTCTTTTTTTGTTGTAGGAAATAACAGGAAAGAGTAGGGAGGTGACTCCAAATTTAAACCGATTATGGTGTCCCTGTTCCTTCTTTGCGTAGGAGTTTATCTGTTTATTCCGTTTTTGGAGGCGCTTAATATCTGTTGCTGAAAACAACGATACCAGCATTGCCAGTATCGTTGTTCATATGATGATTTTTCTGATGTTTCGATTTGGTTTATACTTTGTTCTGCTTCAGATGCGTCATGTCGTGTTTTTTATCTTGCCTGTTTCCATTTTCTCATTAATACACAGGCAAGGATCAGTACGATACCTGCGGCAACCATCAGTATAAGATACAAAGATAAGTTGCTGTTGTCGCCCGTCTTAGGAGATTTATCTGTCGTTGCTGCGGTTGCAGAGGGCGGTTGGTCTGTTGGTGTCTGTGGGTCTGCTGGTGTCTGTGGGTCTGTATTGGTCGCCACATCCTTATAGGTTGCGGTTATTGTTACATCCTCGCTAGGCATTGTGAATGTGGTGCTCGCGCTTTTCGCATCAGCAAATGTGCCGCCGCCGCTGCTCGTCCATGTGTCGAATTCCTTGCCGTCCGCCGGCGCAGCCGCAGTGATGGCAACAACATCGCCTTCTTCATAGCTGCCGCCGCCTGTGCCGCCCGTTACCGTCAAGGTATACTCGGGAATCACTGGGATAACGGTAAATTGCATATTTTTTGTGCGGTTCAGTGCGGTGTTGCCCTGCACCTCCACATAAAAACCGTAATAAGTCCCAATCTCAGTAGTGAAATCTACTTGTCCATAACGCCCGACGGCACCATTGTAATAATCACCTGTAATAGAGCCGACCAGTGTTTTTGTGGAGCCGTCCGCCGCTGTCAGCACATAGACGTCAATCACATCCACTGTTCTTCCGGTCCACCTTGCGCTTACACCAACCGTTGCGGTTTTCCCCTCCGGCACTTCAGCCCCGGATCTAATCGTATCACTGTGAATGTCGTCAATGCTCGTCATTGCTGCCTGTGCCACGTTAGCTACGCCAAACACCAGTATAAGTGCCAAAACTAAAACAAAGCTTTTTTTCAACATTTTTTTCATTTTTTAATACCTCCAACTGTTTTCATATAGTTATGTTAAGCACGGCTTATTTTAAGACAACCTGGAATACACGACCAAAAGTATGCGCGCTTTCCTCATTATACATTTCTAATTTCAGTATAAAGACTGCCGACAATCAAATGACATACAAATAAGCCTGTTTCACAAAAAAACTAGCAAAAAAGTTAAAATATTTTATTACTTTATGGTTTTTTGATTGGAAAGATGGGCTGCGGTAAATTCAGCCCAATCATAATTTGCCATGTATTCGCCATGATAACGGTTTACCGCTGAAGCATCGCCTTTGTCATAGCTATAATAATCGCAATTGAATTTTGCAGTGTCTACAGCATAAAGGTTGTGCTTTTTTATAATGATTCCTGCCGCGCCAACCTCTTTTAACGCGCGTATCATTTCCGATAGAATGATATGGATATATGACTGTGTACTGCGAGTATACGGTGCGTTCCCTAATAGGATGGCCGCAATTTCTTTCTTATTTGTGCCCGCGCCGTTCCTGTCCACTAAATATGCGAGAGCCTCTTTTGATTTTGTCCGACTAAAGGATACAGGGATTCCATCAACAAACACTTCAAAATTTCCAAAACATTGTATTCGCACGCCCGTGTCTTGCGGCATAATGGGATTGCGGAGGTTTTCCAGCTCCCGCGCGACATCTTCTTCGCTGATTGGTTTCATCACATAGCCCGACGCGTGGATTTCAAAAGCGTCAAGGCCATACTGTGAATGTCCCGTTATAAATATAATATTAGTATCACCATAAATGTCCTTTAACTTCTTTGCCAGAACAAGGCCGTTCATTTCGCCCATTTCTATATCGAGGAACGCAATATCAATACGGTTGTCTTTTGCATGTTCTATTGCTTCCTTTGCAGACATAAAAACAGTGACATCTGCATCTGGAATGCTTTTTGCCAAGACTTTTACAATGCGGTTCAATGCGCGGCGCTCATCATCTACGGCTATTATGTTCATGCGAAATCACTCCTTTTTTGAGAATCTCTATCGTGGCAACTGTGCCTTCGCCCGGTATACGTTTCACGGTAAGCCAATCTCCACACAACGCGAGAAGGCGACTTGGCACGTTGCTAAGGATTGGCAACAAAAGACTGCCGATAAACGCTAGAAAATTTGCGCTAACAAGCAGGGGATGGACAAACGGCGCGGAGCGGTCGGCAAACCACCATGCAATCGTATCGTTTAGCAAAATGATACAATTCACAATAAGCATCCCAAGAAGAATGCGAGTGAGCGTTGTTTTGTTTGTCTTGGAAATGAACATGCTAACATGCAGAGATGCCGTAATCAATAAGCAGGTCAATTCCATTGTTGCGTTTACAATTGATGAGGTTGCCATGCGCTGCTCCTGTAGGATTGCATACAATTAAACACTATTGGAATCTGGCGTATTTATACAATGATAATAACATAGCAGTTTGTTTTTTGCATCTCTGCATGGCCAAATACTTTTTATTGGTGCTCCAAAAGACTTGTCCATAAATTGGCTGAGAGCCCAAAGTGTAAAAACAGTAACGGGTATAATTACAATGGCTCAGCGAAAAAATGAAGGTGTAAATGGCAGGATAATTTGGCATTGATTCCCTGTATTGGCTCTGCTATAAGACCAACAAACTTATTTGTTCAATAGTCCATACCCCCGCCCACCCCAAAAGAGAGAGTTGGCAGAAACAAAACAGACCACTAAAACACACAATGAGCGAGTAGGTTATTGGCACCGGGTTGCTCTTTTTTGTTGTAGCAAATAACAGGAAAGCGAGCAGGGATAATTGCCGGAACGTGGCTGGTGTGATAGCTTCAGTGGAAGCTTGCTATGTAGCTTATAGACCAATTAATTGTTTTCAAAATTAGGATTATTTACCATTTCAACCCTTTATAATAGAGATGGGTTATTGACATATGCCGCAAACTGAGTATAATTGGCATATGTCAGTTATGTGAGGTGTTAACATGCCAAGACCACAAAGAAGTCGTAAGATTTGCCAACTTCCCGGAAGTGCAGAATTTATGCCCAAGGAGAAAAAGGCAGGGCAGATCATTGTGATGACGGTTGATGAATATGAGGCGATTCGCTTGATTGATAAAGAAGGGTTTACACAGGAACAATGTGCTGAGCAGATGGGTGTTTCCAGGACAACGGTGCAGGCGATTTATGCAAGTGCCCGACGCAAGTTGGCAGATTGCATTGTGTCAGGACTGCATTTGAGCATAAAAGGTGGTGAGGTGCAAGTGTGTGAGCATCGAGGCCACTCCTGTGGAAATGGGTGCTGTCATGGACAGCGCTGCAATAACGTGAGAGGGGAAGAAAAACATGACTAAGACATGCAATGGAGAATGCTCTGCGTGCGGCGTAGATTGTGAGGAGAGGAAAGAAAGCAGCTTTGTGGAGAAACCTCATGAATTATCGTCTATAAAAAGGGTGATTGGTGTTGTAAGCGGAAAGGGCGGCGTTGGTAAATCGCTGGTTACATCTATGCTGGCTGTTGCGGCACAAAGAAGAGGAAACCGCGTGGCAATACTGGACGCAGATATTACAGGACCATCTATACCGCAAGCCTTTGGAATAAAAGAAAAAGCATCTGGCAACGAGATGGGAATGTTTCCCGTAAAAAGTAAAAATGGCATTTCGATTATGTCTGTAAATTTGCTGCTTGAAAATGAAACTGATCCTGTTATATGGCGCGGGCCAATTCTTGCTGGCACCGTAAAACAATTTTGGACAGATGTGATATGGAATGATGTGGATTGCATGTTTGTGGACTTGCCTCCGGGAACAGGGGATGTGCCGTTAACTGTGTTTCAATCAATTCCGCTTGATGGTATTGTGATTGTGACGACACCACAGGAACTGGTGGGCATGATAGTGGACAAAGCTGTTACTATGGCCAACATGATGAAAATACCGGTACTTGCTGTGATAGAAAATATGAGTGGGTTTAAGTGCCCGGGATGTGGTGAAATACATAATATTTTTGGAGAAAGCCGTATAGAAGCTGTTGCAGCCAAGCACGGCATTGAAACGGTAAGCAGAATACTAATCAATCCAAAGCTTGCGGCAGCAGTCGATTCAGGAGAAATTGAATCGTTTGAAGAAGAAGTTATAAATGACCTGATAAATTCATTAGGGTTAGGAAAAGGAGTGAAATGATGAAGATTGCGGTAACTTATGAAGAGGAGAACATATTTCAGCATTTTGGACATACGGAGCAGTTCAAATTATATGAAATTGAAAATGGTAAAGTACAATCTACCGACATTCTTCAGGCCGGGGAGAATGGACATGGGGCGCTGGCTGGTTACCTGAAGGACCATGGTGTGGAAGTTCTAATATGTGGAGGGATTGGCGGCGGAGCCAAGAATGCGCTGAAAGAGGCTGGTATAAAGTTGTTTGGAGGTGTCGTCGGAAATGCTGATAAAGCTGTGGCGGATTTTTTGGAAAATAAGCTGGCGCATAATCCAGATGTATCATGCAATCATCATGGGGAAGGTCATTCCTGTAGCGACCATGCATAATGGATGACATTACAAGATCGCTATCAAGACTGGCGCGAAAATAATGTCTACAGGAAAAGGCTTGCGGCGGACTGGCTATTATGTATTTCGGTGTCTGCCGATTTAGTGGTTTTTCTATTGGTCAGGATTGGATACTATAATAAAGACTTGGGTGCTAATGGCAAAACGGGTGTGCCTCTTGATAGAAATGGGGGAATAGTGATAAAACAAGCGGGTTGTAGCAACGCTATCGACGGTGGCATAATCAGCCGGGCGGATGGGCGTAAGAATAGTGAAAATCGTTGCATGGGGGCATAGGTTGTCAATTTTGATAATAAACCTGTTATCACAATAGTCAGGTTTTCTTTTGTTCCCCGGCCTTTTTTACATAAGCTCTGATACGCGCTTTGAAATCCTCGTTTCGAATTATATATTGCACAATTTGCTTCTCTGCATCGTCATTTGTGTTAGTAATGCCGTCAATCAGTCCAGAGTATATGTGTCCGCGAACTGCACTTTTGCCAACGTTAGCCCAAGAGAGAAAAATAAGTTTTCCAGTATTTTTCTCCGTAAAATATTCGACAATGACTTCTACATCATTTCTTCCCATATCATTTTTGGGAAGGTAAAAACTGATGGCTTTCATCGATAGTATGTCCATTAAATGAATGTCTGAAGTTATAGATGCGGTATCATCTTTATTCATAAAAGAACCTCTTTTTCTATTATATCATCATAGATCATTTTGTCAGCATATTTCGGCGGCTTTCCGCCCGGGCAAAAATATAAATTCAGATAAAAGTAATCAGCGCCACTGCCAATAGTATAAACGTGACATTCCGATATAGCTTAAACAACAATAAGAAGAAAGGTGCAAATTAATTAAATCTAAAGAGATTGCATACTGATGAAGGATGCTAAATCATAAGTTTACATCCATAGAAAAAGTTGCAACTATTCCAAAGCAATCAGTCGCTAGCTGAACGGATGGAAGCGTATGGGGAATTGAGCTGCGAGTATTATTATATGGAGATAAGGATTTAGTGAAAAATGCAAATATAAAGACAGACATTCAACCGAATATGAGCAAAGTGTTTTTATTAATCTGCAAATTGCGAAATATTTGATATAATAAGATTAACTAGTGCATAGGGGAGACTTAAAAAGACAGAGGTATAGAGATGGGCAAGCTAAGAAAGATGCTGGGAAAAGCGGATTCGCCGTATATTGTATCGCTTATGCGTGCGATTGAAACGCAGAGTAAAGTCACGATAACAAACTGGTGTATAGACTACACAGAGGAGCACATTTTGCCTGTTTTTGAAAAAGAATGTCCGGATGATGCACGGCCCCGCATGGCGCTTGATGCCGCGCGCAGGTGGATGGCTGGAGAAGTGAAGCTGCCGGAGGTGAAAAACATCATTCTGAATGAATGCCATGCTGCGGCGCGCGAGCTGGAAAAAACCCCGGCTGCACAAGCTGCTGCACGGGCGTGCGGGCAGGCGGCGGCCTGCTTTCATACGCCCACACATTCATTGGGGTTGGCGTTTTATGGTGCAGCGGCTATTGCTTACGATCGAGTGGGCGTAAACGAAAAACCAGATGTATACGACAAAATTGCTGCCGAAGAATGTGCGAAAATGAAAGATGCGCTCTTGGCAGTGTCGGTGGAAAACGAACCGGACCCGGCGAAAATCAAATGGAATTGTTGAAGTAATGAAAGATAATCACAACAAACGGGTGAATTGCTTGAAATGCATATACTTTGCAGTCACTTGGGAGCCGAGGTTTCCCCGGGCATGTCGGCTCTATGGCTTTAAGTCTGCAAGTTTGCCATCATTGACTGTATATAGAAATACAGGAACCAGATGCTTGGGCTATGTCGAAAAAAAGCATAACACAGACGGTGATTTGGATTAAATCACCGCCTGTGTAGATGACCTGCAACTATGTAAGGATGTAATCGCACAACATCGTTAGGCGTATCCGCCGCCCTGGTGGTATAAGACAATGGTTCTCGCAAGCCATGTGACTTTCTTATATACTTAATGCGGCATTTAAAAGGGCAGGCAAACATTTCACTAGGAAATCAACGGTATCGTCACCCTAGTTTTCTCTACCCGACAAAAGGCAACACCACAATGTCCGGCGTGAACATGCCGTCGTCAAAGTATATGTATTTTCCGCCATCTACATCAAGAGAGGTAGTGAAAGGATATTCGCCGGTGACATCAAGAATTACCCTCAGTTCACCGCCGCTGTCTTCGGTATGCCAGTTGCCGGTAAAATATTCAGAGCCTTCCTCGTGGTCATATGAAAATTCAAACGTGTAGTCATTGTAAAAGGTGACACTCCACACAAATCCTATACCGAACACGTCATCGTTTGCGTAGGTTCCAAGGCGTACCATATCCATGGCAGTTGCGGAACCTGACGGTTCGGTGTATAACGCAGACGGTTTTTCCTCTGCTGCGGAAGATTCCTCTGCGGCGGGCGTGCTTTCTTCCGCAATGGGATTGATACTGCCGTCATAAACATAATCGAAATAAGCAAAATCCAGCCTTAGGGAGATATCATCATAAACCGGCGTTTCCAGCACGATGGAAATTGTCAACCCGTCATCCAAAGGCCAGATGCTGGAGACATAGGTGTCTTCCTTGCTGCTTGATTCTATCAACATAGTGAGGAGGTCTTTGTCGGAAAGCCCATCAACGGAAGTTGCGGCGCTTTGCTCGCTCCAAAAAAGTTTTTCGGTAGGAGCGCCGTATTCTTGGCGGAGGGCGTCTTCCAGTATGTTATAGACGGAAAAAACTTCCCCGGAAGTGATTACAGCGTCATCAGGATAATACCAGTACTGATAAAAGAGCGAACTGAGGTAGTCAATGTTTGATGCGTCCGAAAAGATGGCGAATGCTGTGCCGCCATGCGTACCTGGCAGGTTTTCAGCCAGCGGTGCCTGATAGACTATGGCCGAGGGGACCTCCCACGAGTCACGGAACTCCATTGTAAAGGCATCGTCATAGGTGAGGTCATATTGGTCTACAGCCTGCTCTTCGCTCAGGGTACCGCCATTTATGAATCCCAGTGGGTCTATTTGCTTGAATGTGTACTGTGACGACGTTGCCGGTTGTTCCGCTACTGTTTCCTCTGCCTGATGCTCATCGCGTTCCAGGCCAGATAGCTTGTCTGACAGGCTAACGCTCTTTTCCGCCTGTCCAAGCAGGGAGCAGCCGCTAAGCAGCAGGGTTGTTATCATAATCAATGCAATAAGTTTTTTCATTGTCGTCACCTTTTTCCTTGAGCATTTTCCGGCTTGCCGTAACGCAATAGAGCCGGGGACAGGAATTATCCTGTTGTTATTTTAGCATGTGGTAGTTGTATTATCTTCATTTCAGTATAAACTATGTTCAGCTATCAGGTCAAAATTATTATATTAATGTACGGACAGCAGGTGAGAATAACTCGGCAGGAAGTCGAAAATATGCGGATGGCATGGTTTGGGACAAGTCGCTATCACGAAGCCATAGAATACAATTTGAGGGATATGGTCACGCGAAGTGACAGGCAAATGCTTGGCAAACGCATCCGACGCAGCGGGCTATGCCCAGATATTGTTTAAAAATAATAAATTTTGGGTGAGCTACTTTTTGCGGAAGGCCGTATAATTAATTGAATCCAAAAGAAAGGACGGGACAGAAGTCCCTTGGGAAATGGTCATGAAAAAAGATGAAAAGAAAGAATATAGCATGAAAATAGAACTGACAGACAATGAAATGGAGCAGGCGAGCGGTGGTCGTCTCGGTGGTGTATTTGGCATCACATGCGAGAAATGCGGAAAAAAAACTTGGTTCTATTCTATGTCGGAGCCGTGCACCCATTGTGGTGCGGATAATGCCACAATAAAAGCTTACATAGTAGACCAGTTGGATAACAATCCAATCTTCAGTAGGAGATGAACCAAAGGTTGCATTTTAAAACAAACAGCAAAAGGCCTGTTATCTGTTGTTTGTAAAAGAAATGCGAAAAGGGATTCTGCTATTAAGTAATGAAAGAGCACACAGATTGACGTCGTTTTTTAAAACGGCGTCAATTTTGTCTCGGTAGGCGAATGATTCAATATTTCATCAGGCGCTGCCGATATCAGACTCTTCCCAGGTAAGCGAAATCTCAGAGTGTGGGAGGCGTTTAACATGGCAAAAGAAATTGGTGGTATGTGGTTCAGATCATCATCAATACAGTTGGAGAACGCAATGACTTCTCCGGGAAAGCCATCCAGTGACAGTGGTTTTGGTGAGACGATGGAAAAACTGAAGCCGTCTGCCGCTGACCCGGCAATGTGGAAAGACGGCAAATCCCTTAACAGCAGGTAGTTAAAAAGACACATTGGATAAGTGGATAGATGGCTATGGCGTGTAATGGGAAAGAAAAAAATATGAAAATGAAAAACACTGTGATTTTGAGGTGGTAGTAATAAGGTTGGGATAGAGCACCAGTTATTTACATGAGCGCATGTAGACTGCAAAATCTTGTGTGGGGTAGGGGGTAAACAATGGATCTATGGTAAGGCGTAGCGCTATATAGCCCGTAGAAGGATAATTAATGTCCGTTATTTCCATGATGGCCATTGCCGTTGTTATTGCCGGAGTTGCCATTTCCGTGGTTTCCATTGCCTTGTGGGGCACCGCCAGGTTCATTGCTTTCGTTTGATTGCCCGCTATTGCTTCCTTGGCCATGTCCGTAATTTCCGTTGCTGGTGTCGTCCTGTTGCTGCCCTTGTCCTTGTCCCTGTCCATTGCCATTTCCTTGGCCATGCCCCTGGCCGTTTCCGTTGTTGGGGCCGGAGCCGGTATCATCAGGATTTTGTGGGGCATTCCCGGTTTGGTGATGTTGTATTTCCTGCCGGATATCCCGCATGCTATGGTGGGCATATTCGTCTACAGTAACGGTAGAATCATATTCCTGCAATTCCTGTATTGCTTTGTATTTACCAGGCGATATTCCGTGCTGATGGGCTTCCGCCCAATCCTGGCCGTCTACGGCATAGCAGGTTGTGTGCTGCTGCCCAACAACACTGCTGGTGTACGAGTCGGATTCCTGCATCAATTTTTCCTGTTGCTCTATATTATTACTTTGTATGGCGAACACCACATCCGAGCCGTCTACAAGATAGCCCAGCTCCTGTTGTGTGGCAACGATGGATTGCAGTGCCTGCGTATATGTTTTGTTTTTCAGGTCGAGCCCGGATAATACTTGCTTTGCGTCGTTGTTCTTTGGAATTGCCGCAAGCACCCGGTCAAAACGGTTGAGAGAAAGTTCTATGCTGGGATTCACATCCATGCTGACGGATGCTGTTGGTGTGGTAAATAAAACACTTCCCACAGCAAGCAGTACAAACGCACAAGCGGCACTTGCCACAAGGCCCAGCGTCCGACCAAGGGAGCGGGGCTTT